>CAZQXQ010000001.1:0-62419 GCA_964597235.1 uncultured Burkholderiaceae bacterium
CTGATGGAGAAGAAGTAATGCCAAAGCGCACCGACCTCAAATCAATCCTCATCATTGGCGCCGGCCCGATCATCATCGGCCAGGCTTGTGAGTTCGACTACTCTGGCGTGCAAGCCTGCAAGGCCCTGCGCGAAGAAGGCTACAAGGTCATCCTGATCAACAGCAACCCCGCCACGATCATGACTGACCCGGCCACCGCCGACGTCACCTACATCGAGCCCATCACCTGGCAAACGGTCGAAAAGATCATCGCCAAGGAGCGCCCCGACGCCATCTTGCCCACCATGGGCGGCCAGACTGCGCTGAACTGCGCGCTGGACCTGTGGCGCAACGGCGTGCTCGACAAATACAAGGTCGAGCTGATTGGGGCCACGCCTGAGGCCATCGACAAGGCCGAGGACCGCCTGAAGTTCAAGGACGCCATGACCAAGATCGGTCTGGGCTCCGCGCGCTCTGGCATCGCCCACAGCATGGAAGAAGCTTGGGCAGTGCAGAAAAACGTGGGCTTCCCCACCGTGATTCGTCCCAGCTTCACGCTGGGCGGTACGGGCGGCGGCATCGCCTACAACCCGGAAGAGTTCGAGACCATCTGCAAGCGCGGCCTCGAAGCCTCGCCCACCAACGAGTTGCTGATCGAAGAATCGCTGCTCGGCTGGAAAGAGTACGAGATGGAAGTCGTGCGCGACAAGGCCGACAACTGCATCATCGTTTGCTCGATCGAGAACCTCGACCCCATGGGTGTGCACACCGGCGACTCCATCACCGTCGCCCCGGCCCAGACGCTGACCGACAAGGAATACCAGATCATGCGTAACGCCAGCCTGGCGGTGCTGCGCGAGATTGGTGTGGACACCGGCGGCTCCAACGTGCAGTTCTCGGTGAACCCGAAAGACGGTCGCATGATCGTCATTGAAATGAATCCGCGCGTGAGCCGTTCGTCGGCGCTGGCCTCCAAGGCCACCGGCTTCCCGATCGCCAAGGTTGCGGCCAAGCTGGCGGTGGGCTACACGCTCGACGAGCTGAAGAACGAAATCACCGGCGGTGCCACGCCCGCGTCGTTCGAGCCCTCGATTGACTACGTGGTCACCAAGATCCCGCGTTTCGCGTTCGAGAAATTCCCGGCCGCCGACAGCCGCCTCACCACGCAGATGAAGTCGGTGGGCGAGGTCATGGCCATGGGTCGCACCTTCCAGGAGTCTTTCCAGAAAGCCCTGCGCGGCCTGGAAGTGGGCGCCGACGGCATGAACGAGAAGACCCAGGACCGTGAAGTGCTCGAAAAAGAGTTGGGCGAGCCCGGCCCCGAGCGCATCTGGTACGTGGGCGATGCCTTTGCGATGGGCCTGTCGGTAGATGAGGTGCATGTCCTCACCAAGATCGACAAGTGGTTCTTGGTGCAGATCGAGGAAATCGTCAAGATCGAGCTGGAGCTGGACCAACTGGCTGCCGACAAGGGTGACGCCGCTTTGGCATCTTTGGATGCCGAAACGCTGCGCACCCTCAAGAAGAAGGGCTTCTCCGACCGTCGCCTGTCCAAGCTGCTCAAGACCAGCGAAAAGGCCGTTCGCGAAGCCCGCCGTGCCCTGGGCGTGCGCCCCGTGTACAAGCGCGTGGACACCTGCGCCGCCGAGTTTGCCACCAACACCGCCTACATGTACTCGACCTACGAGGACGAGTGCGAGGCCGAACCCACCACCAACAAAAAGATCATGGTGCTGGGCGGTGGTCCGAACCGCATCGGTCAGGGCATCGAGTTTGACTACTGCTGCGTCCACGCAGCGCTGGCCATGCGCGAAGACGGTTACGAGACCATCATGGTCAACTGCAACCCCGAGACCGTCTCCACCGACTACGACACCTCCGATCGCCTGTACTTCGAGCCGCTGACGCTGGAAGACGTGTTGGAAATCGTGGACAAGGAAAAGCCCACCGGCGTGATCGTGCAGTACGGCGGCCAGACCCCGCTGAAGCTGGCGCTGGGCCTGGAGGCCGAAGGCGTGCCGATCATCGGCACCAGCCCCGACATGATTGACGCCGCTGAAGACCGCGAGCGCTTCCAGAAGCTGCTCCATGACCTGGGCCTGAAGCAGCCTCCCAACGCCACCGCCCGCACTGAGGCCGAGGCGCTGGAAAAAGCCGCTGCCCTGGGCTACCCGCTGGTGGTGCGCCCCAGCTACGTGCTGGGCGGTCGTGCGATGGAAATCGTCCATGAGCAGCGCGATCTGGAGCGCTACATGCGCGAAGCCGTCAAGGTGAGCAACGACTCCCCCGTGCTGCTCGACCGCTTCCTGAACGACGCCATCGAGTGCGATGTGGACTGCCTGCGCGACCCCGAAGGCAAGACCTTCATCGGCGGCGTGATGGAGCACATCGAGCAAGCTGGCGTGCACTCGGGCGACTCCGCCTGCTCACTGCCGCCTTACTACCTCAGCAAGGCCACGGTGGACGAGCTCAAGCGCCAATCTGCCGCCATGGCCGCCGCGCTGAACGTGGTGGGCCTGATGAACGTGCAGTTCGCCATCCAGGAAATCGAAGAAAACGGCGTTAAGCGCGACGTGATCTACGTGCTGGAAGTGAACCCCCGCGCCTCGCGTACCGTGCCGTTTGTCTCCAAGGCCACTGGCATCCAGCTCGCCAAGGTGGCGGCACGCTGCATGGCCGGCCAGTCGTTGGCCTCGCAGGGCATCACCAAGGAAGTCACGCCGCCGTATTTCAGTGTCAAGGAAGCGGTGTTCCCCTTCGTCAAGTTCCCGGGCGTGGACACCATCCTCGGTCCTGAGATGAAGTCCACTGGCGAAGTGATGGGCGTGGGCAAGACCTTTGGCGAAGCCTTTGTCAAGAGCCAGCTCGGCGCCGGCACCAAGCTGCCCCGTTCCGGCAAGGTGTTCCTCACGGTCAAAAACCAGGATAAGCCCCGCGCGATTGCCATTGCCCGCCAGTTGGTGGACATGGGCTTCGAGCTGGTCGCCACCAAGGGCACTGCGGCTGCCATCGCGGCCGCTGGTGTCCCCGTCAAGCCGGTGAACAAGGTCGCCGAAGGCCGCCCGCACATCGTGGACATGATCAAGAACGATGAAATCGTCATGGTCATCAACACGGTGGAAGAGCGCCGCAACGCGATTGCCGACTCGCGCGCCATCCGCACCAGCTCGTTGCTGGCTCGGGTCACTACCTTCACCACCATCTTCGGCGCCGAAGCCGCGGTGGAAGGCATGAAGTACCTGGACCAGCTGGACGTGTATTCCGTCCAGGAACTGCACGCCCAATTGGCAGCAGCTTGATATTCGGTTGATTCAAACTGGCATGGAGTGCGTCTGCAGGTCACAAATGATGCATTGCAACAACACTTTGCATTTAAAGACCAAAAAGTCAAAAGCTCCATGCTAGTATGAAAATCTTCGAGTATTTGATCTGACTTTGTTGAAATCAGCGGCTTGCCCGCTGCTGCAGCAAAGGTAACTTCCCGGAAAATTCATGAATTCCTTTGCTCCCCACGCAATTGCCGTTGCAGCCTGCCTGATCGCCGCAACCTCCCACGCTCAAAACGCTGCACCTGCCCCCGACGCACCTGCCGCGCCCGCAACCTCCATGGCGGATATGCCCAAGGGTGACGCCTTGACCGGCAGCACCTTCAGCACGCCTACGGCGACCCCCGCGCTCAACCAGACACCTTCGGCTCCTGGTGCCTACGACGATCTGGCGGGCATCGGTCGTCGCAGTTTCGAGCAGGGCGAAATGATCCTGACAGAACCTGTGTTTGGTGTGCCACTGCGTTTTGAAAACGGCCTGCACGTCTTCGCTTCCGGCTTGGCGGGCGTGGGCTACAACGACAACGTAGTGGGTACTGCAACCAACACGGTTGGCTCTACAGTCTTGTCCGCGCAGCCCCGCATCGTGGGGGAAATGAAGAAAGCCGGTGACCGTTACACCCTCTCGTATACCGGTAACTACACTCGTTATACCAACAGTGCGGCGGATAATTTCAACAACCACCGCTTCCAGTTGGCTGGCGATAACTACTTCTCCAGCCGCTCCCGCCTGGGTTGGTCGGCTGGCTATGTGGACCAGGTGGACCCGCGCGGCAGTACTAACCGTGCGGTTTCTGCAGAACCCGATCGCTGGACAGCTCCCGTCGCGCGCGGTCTCTATACCTACGGTGCTAAGGGTGCTCAGGGTCGATTTGAAGTTGAAGGCGCCCTGCAAAACAAGCGTTACCAGAACAACCGCGTCATCACCGAAGGCTATGACGTAGATACCCAGGCGTACAGCGGTCGCTTCTTTGCCCGCGTCATGCCCAAAACCTCGGCGGTATTTGAGCTGCGGCACATCAAAGCGGATTACAAGCTTGCTACCTCTCCCTATGACAACCGCGACAACCGTCTCCTTGTCGGTTTGACCTGGGAAGCTGCTGCTAAAACTACCGGAACCTTCAAGATCGGTCGCCAGAAGAAGAATTTTGATTTGGCTTCCATGGCCGATGCGTCCCGTGGCACCTGGGAGGCCGCCATTCGTTGGGAGCCCTTGACTTACTCCACGTTTGACCTCATTACCAGCCGTGCGGCCGCTGACTCGACCGGCGTCGGCAGCTACACCAACACCACCCAAACGGCGCTGGTCTGGAACCACCAGTGGGCCGGCTACCTCAGCACCCGTGCCACTCTCGGCGCACTCAAATCCGATTTCGCGGGTACTGACCGCTCCGACAGCACCCGCAACGTCGGCCTGGGCGTGTTCTATGGCTTGGGCAGCAAATACCGTGCTGGTCTGGAACTGGTTCAAACCCGTCGCAACTCCAACATCGACGCTTTCGACTTCACCCGTAACACCACTTTCCTGTCCCTCGAAGGCACTCTGTAACCATGTGGGCTCGCGTCATCCCTGGCTTGATTTATTGGTTTAAGCAATCCGCGCTGGGTTTGCTATTACTTGGCGTCACCTTGTTGGTGGCCGCGCAAACCCCGGGCCCTGCCGCAGCCCAGCCAGCGGATGCGCTTGTTGCTGCGGGCAACGCCAATCCCGCTGCGGATCTGCGCTCCACCTACAAGCTGGCTGCGGGTGATGTCATCACCATCCTGGTGTTTGGCGAAGACGAATTCACCAAGGAAAAGATTCGCCTCACCGATGCGGGCACCCTCATGTTCCCGGGTTTGGGCGAAATCAACCTGCTCGGCCAAACCATTGGCGACTTGGAACGTCTCATCACCAACGGCCTGCGCGGTCGCATCCTGGTGAACCCCAAGGTGGCGGTGCAGATCGTTGAATACCGGCCCTTCTACATCAACGGCATGGTTGATAAACCGGGTGGCTACCCCTTCCAGCCAGGCCTGACGGTGCGCAAGGCGGCCTCGCTGGCCGGCGGTTTCAAAGAACGCGCCGCCCTCAACAAAATCCATGTCATCCGCGAAACCGACCCTCAACAGCGCCCGCAAAAGGTGGACCTGAACACCCCCGTCGGTCCTGGCGACATCATCACGGTCGAAGAGTCCTTCTTTTAAGCACGCGTCTTCCGCATGCTCTTGCGGCCAGTCTCGCGCGGCCGCGCCTCCAGAGTTTCATATCCACCATGTTCACTTCCATAACCTCTCAGGGGCAGGAGGCAGCGGGCCGAGCGCCCCTGCAGTCCGCTCCCCCCAGCGACGAACCCCAGCTGGACCTGCTCGAATACTGGCGCAGCATTAGCAAGCGCAAATGGCAGATCCTGCTGTTTGGTGTCATGGTCGCCATACTGGCCGCCGCCATCGTGTTCAGCCTGACCCCCGTGTACCGGGCCACCAGTACCGTGCTGCTGGAAGCCAACAAGGCCAAGGTGGTGGCGATCGAGGACGTCTACAGCGGCATGGGCCAAAGCCGTGAGTACTTTCAAACCCAGTTTGAAATCATCAAGTCCCGCGAAGTGGCGATGAAAACCATTCGCACCCTGCAGTTGTGGGAGCAGCCCGAGTTTGACCCCCGCCTGCGCGAAGAGGGCCTGATCAAGAAAACCCTCATCACCCTGGGCATTGCCGAGCAGCCCGAGCCCATCGAATGGGATGACGACAAGATGGCTGAGGCCGTCTATGGTCAGTTCAGCAAACAGCTGTTTGTTGAACCCATTCGCCAAAGCCAGTTGGTCAAGATCAGTTTTGAGTCGCAAAGCCCCTCCCTGGCGGCCAACGTGGCCAACACCGTGGCCAATACCTACATCACCAACGACTTTGATGCTCGCTTTGAGATGACCCGCAAGGCCAACCAATGGCTGGATGGTCAGCTGGAAACGCTCAAGGCCAAGGTGGAAGAGTCCGAGCGCGCGCTCCAGTCCTACCGTGAGCGCAACGGTCTGCTCAACATCAAAGACCTGGCCCAAAGCGGTGCCGGTCGCCAGGTGGACGATCTCATGCAGCGCCTGACCCAGCTGCGCCTGCGCCGGGCCGAGGCCGAAAGCGTGTACGACCAGATCAAAGGAGCCCGCCCTGGCGAAGACCTGGGCTCGCTGCCAGCCGTGTTGCGCGATCCCTCGGTGTCCAATGCCAAGGCCCAAGAAAACCTGGCCGAGCGCAAACTTTCGGAAGTTGCCCAACGCTACGGACCCGAGCACCCCCGCTACGTGGCAGCTGAAGCCGACCTCAAAACCGCCCGCGAGGCGAGCAAGCGTGCGGTGGATCTGGTGGTGGCCAGCGTGACCCGCGAGGTGGAAACCTCGCTCGCCACGGAGAAAAGCCTGGAAGCCAGCCTGAACCGCGCGATGGGCGGCGTACAGCGCCTGAACCGCAAAGAGTTCGAGCTGACCGAGCTGGAGCGTGAAGTCGCTTCCAACCAGCAGATGTACGACATGTTCCTGAAGCGGGCCAAGGAAACCACCGTGGCCGGCGAAATCCAGAGCGCCATTGCCCGCGTGGTGGACCAGGCCACCCTGCCCAAGGCTCCTGTCAAGCCGCAAAAGGTGCAAATCATTGCCATCGCGCTGGTGCTGGGCCTGTTCATCGCCGTGCTGGCTGCGCTGCTGATCGACCAGCTCGACAACACCCTGAAAAGTACCCAGGACGTCGAAAACCGCCTGAAAGCCCCGCTGCTGGCCACTTTGCCCAAGCTGGCCAAGGCCGACACCCGCCGTTCGGCCACGGCACGCCTGATGCTGGACAAGCCCAACTCCATCTACGCCGAATCCATCCGATCAGCCCGCACCGGCGTGATGCTGTCCGCCATCGACCAACAGCACCGCATCCTCCTGGTCACCTCCAGCCTGCCGGCCGAAGGCAAATCCACCCTGGCCATCAACCTGGCGCTGGCCCACAGCCAGACCCAACGCACCCTGCTGATTGATGCCGACATGCGCCGCCCCTCCGTGGCGCGCGGGCTGGAGCTGCCCCCTGCCGCCAAGGGCCTGTCCAACCTGGTGTCGGGTTCCTCGTCGCTGGAAGAGTGCCTGCACACGCTGGATGGCAGCACGCTCACCATCATCCCGGCGGGCACCGTGCCGCCCAATCCGCTGGAGCTGCTGTTGTCCGCCCGCTTCAAGGAAACTCTGGACCAGCTTGCCCAGCAATTCGAAACCATCATCATCGACTCGCCCCCGGTCGAGCTGGTGTCCGATGCCCAGGTCATTGCGCCGAACGCCACTGGCGTGATTTACGTGGTCAAGGCCCACGCCACCCCCTACCAGCTTGTCCGCAAGGGCCTGGCCAAGATGCACCAGGTCGGGGGGCACTTGTTGGGCGTGGCCATCAACCAGTTCGACTTTGCGCGGGCTGAGAAATACCACGGCGAATACTCCGGCTACGGCAAGTACGGTTACGGCAAGTACGGTTACCGCGATGGTTACGGTGCTACTTACGGCACAGCTCCTGCCACCAGCAAAGCCTGATGATCGACCTGCACACGCACTTTCTGCCCGGTATCGACGACGGTGCCGAAAACCTGGCCGAGTCCCTGGAACTCGCCCGCAAGGCGGTGAGCGACGGCATCGTCGCCGCCGCCATGACGCCCCATATCCATCCGGGCCGGTTTGACAACCAACGTAGCCGCATCCTCAACGACGTCGAGGCATTTCAAAAGAGCCTGCAAAGCCACGGAATTCCGCTGCAAGTGTTTGCCGGGGCCGAAGTGCGGCTGGGGTTGGAGTCGCTGGAGCTATTACTGGCGGGCGAAGTGCCCTTTTTAGGGACCGTCAATGGCGCCAAAGTGCTGCTGGTGGAACTGCCGCATTCGCACATCCCCGTGGGCACACAACAGTTTGTGCGCAAACTGCTCGACCTCAATATTCGTCCCCTGATCGCCCACCCCGAGCGCAACAAGGCGGTGATGGAAGACCCCCGGCGCATTCACCCCTTTGTTGAGGCCGGTTGCTGGCTACAGGTCACCGCCGGATCGCTGACCGGCGACTTTGGTGCCAGCGCCGAACAAGTCGCCTGGGAGTTGCTGGACGACGACTGGGCCTACGTCGTCGCCAGCGACGCCCACAACCTGGGTGCCCGTCCCCCGCGCCTAAGCGCCGCCCGGCAAGCCGTGGCCGACAGGCTGGGCGAAGACGTGGCCCAGCTCATGTTCCACACCCGCCCCGCCCGCATCCTGGGCGTGCCCCTGAATGCCTGAATCCATTTCCAGCGCCCATCGCCGCCGCAGTTCTCGCATGCCCCCTCCAAAACGCCAATGGCCGTTGTGGGCAATGGTGGTGCCGCTGGGCCTTGGCAGTGCCCTGTCGATTGCCCAGCTGTGGCCGGCGGTGCGGGCTGAAGTGCAGGTGATGCAAAGCCGCTGGCATATCGGCCAATGGCTGAGCGGCCAAGCCCCAGCGCCCAGCCTTGCTGCGTGGCAAAAGGCCCATGACCAAGTGATGCTGGCCCAAAGCCTCAACCCCGAAGACCCCCAGCACGCCGAAGCCCTGGCCGCCCTGTTTGCGCTCCAGGCCGGCATCAATGCCCAAGTGCCGTTCCTGAAACAGCTGGCCCACACCTTCTACGGCCAGGCTGCACAGGCTTACCGCCAATCGCTGGTGCACCGCCCCATGTCCGGTGTGACCTGGGCCAACCTGGCATTTGCACTGCACCAGCTGGAGCAGCTGGGTGAAAAGCAAGCCCCGCCGGATGAAGCCCTGTGGCCCGCCTTCGACAAAGGCATGGCCTACGGCCAGCGCGAGCCCCAGGCGCAGGCGCTCCTGGTGCGCGTGGCCCTGGCCCGCTGGGCCAGCCTGTCGCCAGAACGCCAGCAAGCCGTGCAAACCTTGCTGCAAGACCTGGTGCCTCTGCGCCAGCAAGCGTCCATGCAGCGCCTCCTGGAAGAGGCCAGCCGGGCAGATCTCATCCCCAGCGAATGGGAAAAGACGGACAAGACTCTGGAAGACGACGTCACCAACGACCCCTCCAGCGGTAAACCGTGAAGCACCGCCCCCACAACTGCTGCTCCGTAGCCTGAAATTGCTGCCATAGTGGTCCCCCATGAACACCCCACCCATACCCGCCTCGTTGCGCCAAACCCTGCAACAGCAGTCCGACTTGGCCTTTGCCGTGCTGGTTGGCAGCCGAGCCACCGGTACGCAGCGCCCCGACAGCGACTGGGACATTGCTTTGCAATGGGCGCCCACGGTCGATGCCTACAGTGCTCTGGGCGCCACGGAAACCCTCCGGCGCCAACTGGCTCACGCCTTGCAGCAGCCGGAAACTGCTATTGACCTGATCGACTTGCGCCATGCCAACCTGGCCATGCGGGCCAGCGCGGCGGAAGAAGGCCAACCCCTGCACATCGCCAACGACCTGGTCTGGGCCCGATTTCTGGAACGCACCTGGCGCGAACTGGAACAGTTTGAGTGGGAGCAACGCCATGCGGCTTGATATCTACCAGGCAGAAACCGCCCGCACTGCAGCAGCACAAGCGGCCATATTCCAAGCCGCCCGGGATATTTTGCGCAGCGGCCGTGCGCTTACCGGACTGGAGATGTCCGGCCTGCTGCACGCCTTGCAAGTCAGCACAGAAAACGCTATCGGCAAGGCCAAACACTGGCTCAAAGCCAGTGGCCGTATCGTCCCCGTTTCTGCCTACGACGCATTTGCCGCCTTGGTGGAAGCAGGCTTACTGCCCGCGCAAACCCTACCTACCTGGAACGCCATCATCGGCCTGCGCAACCGCATCGTTCATGACTACATGAACATCGACTTGAAGCTGATTCAAAGCATGGTGCTGGAGCAGCGAGAGCAGTTTGTCTTGGACTTTTTGCTCCTGGACTTTCCAAAGCCATAACGGGTGGCCCCCCTACAATCGCTGCTCCTTAGCCAGCTTTTCCAGCAACTCCTTCCACAGGCGCACCTGGCTGCTGCCGCCCTTGCGTGACTGGCCGTTGGGGAGCCACAGATCGTCGTCGTTAAAGCTGTACACCGGCTCCAGGTCCGTGCGCTGCGAGGCGGGCAAGACCTCCTTCGTCAGGTTGTCCAGGATCAGCGGCTCTGCGTCTGGCGTGCGGTAGTAGGCCAGCACCATGTGCGCCTCGTTCAGGCGCAGCGCGCGCACGTAGGTGATGCGCAGGCGCTCGATCGGGATACCCACCTCTTTCAGCGTCAGGTACTTGGCCACGGAATAGTCCTCGCAGTCCCCGCCAAAGCTGCCCAGCATTTCGACGGGCGTGGCCCAGTAGTCTTCCACCCCCCAATGGCGGATGTCGTTCAGATAGGGCACCTGGTTGAAAAAGTTATTGACCCGCGCCAGGGTAGGGGGCGTCAGACTGGCTTCAGGTTGCGCCTTGCCCGACCAGCTGGCGCGCGTTTCCGCCGTCACCCGTTGCCAGACCGCCAAGCGCTTGGGCGCGTCCTGCCCCCAGCGCTGCAGCACCCAGGCCTGCAAGCCCGCAGAAAAGTCGGTCAGATTGGCCCATGCGCCCGCAACACCGCACAGCGAAATGATCAACAGCAGTTTTTTCATGCGAATGCGAAGACGTGCCGGGGGACAAAAGCGGGCACTTTAACCAAAGTTGATCACAGTTCACCAAGCACCTCGCGCACCCCAACCGGGCAGAAGAGCGTTCTCAGCGGCAATGGCTTGAAGGTCGAATGAATACAATGAAATCATTGCAATCATTTTGAGAGCCTCCTATGAGCAGTATCACGATTCGAAACCTGGATGACGCCCTCAAAGCCAGCTTGCGGCTACGGGCTGCGCGGCACGGCGTGTCCATGGAGCAAGAAGTCAGAAACATTCTGCAAAGCACCCTCGCCGCAGAGGCTAGCGCTGCCAGTGGCTTGGACTTCGCTTTGCGCATTAACCAGCGCTTTAAAGGTCTTGGTGCAGACGATCTACCCTTGCCCGCCCGCCAGCAGGCCCGCCCGCTACCTGACCTCGACACACCATGAGCGCCGGATTTTTGCTTGACACCAATGTGCTGTCCGAGTTGATGCGTGAACACCCTGCGCCCGAACTCCTGAACTGGTTTGTCGGTCAAGCAGCTAACCAGCTGCAAACCAGTGTCATCACGCAGGCTGAAATATTGGCGGGTATTGCTGTTTTGCCGGAGGGCAAACGTCGTGACGCGCTGGCGCGAGCAGCACACCAAATCTTCAGCGACGATTTTTTGGGGCGTTGCATCGCATTTGGCAGCGGCCCCGCCGAGCACTACGCCATGGTGCGTGCACAGCGCAAGCATGCAGGCAGGCCCATCACCACCGAAGACGCCCAAATTGCAGCTATTGCACTTGCCGCCCAATTGAAGTTGGTGACCCGCAACACCAAAGACTTTGAAGAAATCGACGGCCTGGAGCTCATCAACCCCTGGCAGCCGCACGGAAACAGCATGGACTTCATTGACCTGTAAACCCAATACCAGAGCCTCAAGACCGAGATCGATGCAGGCCTCCAACGCGTGCTCAATCACGGCCTATAAATTTTGGGCGTTGACCGCCCAAGCCAACAGGAGTCGTAGCCATGCAAGTCCACGCCATTTATGACCAAGGGCAGTTGCAGTTTGAACAGCCGCTGCGACTCAAACACCAGCGTTTTCGCTTGGTGGTGACCGTGCCCGATGAGGAAATCGACAGCGCGTCTGACGATGAAATGAAGACCTTGTCTTCCACGACTGGTACGCGTCAAACCCTCGACGGCATTTTGGGCAGCTGGAAACGGCAGCTGCAGGACAGCCCACCCACCACCCTTGAAGACATGGCCCGCTTGCAGATCGAAGCGCTGGAGGAAAAGCACCTTGGCTCGCGATAAACACCTGGTGCTGGACGTCAGTACCGTTCTTGACCAATGGCTCAACCCAGGCCAAGTCCAAGCCCAAGCCGACGCTACCGACCAAATTTTTGATCTGGCATCCAGCCTGGCCGATCCGCACGCCCAGCTGCCCGTAGGCGACGCCGTGGCGCAAAAGGTCATGAGCCTGCCCATGCAACCGTATCTGGACGAGGCCAGCATTGAACGCATCGTGCAGTCAGTTTCCAACATCTTGTTTTGATCGCAGCCTGATCAACGGACATCCCTATCAATCTCCCATAAGCCAACCAGCAACCATGCCTGCCCCACTCGACCCGTTACCCCAAGCCCTGTTTGTCCAGGTCAGTCAGTTGATTCATGCGGCGCGCCAACGGGTGGCCAGTGCTGTCAATGCAGAACTCACCCAGCTTTATTGGCATATCGGGCGACGTATCCGTGCTGAACTGCTCCAAGGGCAGCGGGGCGAATACGGCAAGCAAGTGGTGGCAGCACTGGCACGGCAACTCACGGCCGACTTTGGCAAGGGCTGGAGCTAACGCCAGCTGCGCTACTGCATACGCGTTGCAGAGATTTTTGCGGATGCAGAAATTCTGCACACACTGTGTTCCGAATTGAGCTGGTCACATCTGCGGCTGCTGATCTACATCGATGACCCACTCAAACGCGACTTCTACCTTGAAATCTGCCGCGTCGAACGCTGGAGCGTGCGTCAGTTGCAAGAGCGCATCAACTCGCTGCTGTTCGAGCGCACCGCCATCTCGAAAAAGCCCGAAGTCACCATACGCCAAGACCTGACCCTGCTGCGCGACCAGGGCCAGCTATCGCCAGAGCTGACCTTTCGTGACCCTTATGTGCTCGACTTTCTGGGCCTGTCCGACAGCTACTCTGAGAAAGACCTTGAATCGGCCATCCTGGCCGAGCTACAGCGATGCAAGGCAATGAAACTTCACAGGTACGCGCCTGGCGCGCCTGCCAACAGCGTCAGGTACTTGGCCACGGAATAGTCCTCGCAGTCCCCGCCAAAGCTGCCCAGCATTTCGACGGGCGTGGCCCAGTAGTCTTTCACCCCCCAATGGCGGATGTTGCGCCTTGCCCGACACCAAAGTTGATCCAGCACAAAGCGCCACGCCGTAACAATTGATAACAGTTTTTTTAAACAATGCGTGGTAAAAAGCCGCCCGTTGTTCAAACGGGTTTTGCACCACCAAGGCTAGCAAAACCGCCAGGCGGCCACCACCGCCAACACCCCAAAGTCAGCACAACACCGTGTCAGTGAAATGACACATAGCGCTGCTAATCTTGAGCAACACGTCCGCGATTCCTTCGCACAGAAAGCGCAAGCTCTCTGTGCTGTTTTTTTGAGTACCACCCGCTTTTAAGCGCTTATTTGTTTTCGTCATGATCGAAGCAGATTGTGTGTCCCAGGCACCCAACAACACCCTCTGCACCCCAACGGACTTTTCCGATTGGCAGGCACTGTCGCAGCTGGCGCCGCACTATCTCAACGGTTTTGACTTGCGCGATGCGCTCTCGCACCCTGGCCGGTTTGAAGCGCTCAGTTTGCGTGCCCCCCATGTGTTTGCCGATCTGTCAAAGCAACTCTGGGATGAACAGGTCCTTCAGCATTTGCTGGACCTGGCCAAGGCCAGGGGCCTGCCAGGACGCCGTACCGCCTTGCTGGCAGGCGATACCGTCAACCCTACGGAACAGCGCCCCGCCTTGCATGTGCAGCTGCGCCGTGGCCTGACCCAGGCAAACGCTGCCAGTGATCCTTTGTGCCGTGGCGCAGCCGCCATGCTGGCCTTGGCCGAGCAAATCCGCGCCAACCCCAATATTCACGACATCGTGCACATCGGCATTGGCGGCTCTGGCCTGGGCCCCGAACTGGCCTGCCAGGCCCTGCGCCCCTTTCAAACCAGCCGACAGCGCCTGCACTTTGTTTCCAACATGGATGGACACGATCTGCACGAAGTGCTGCAGGCGCTGCAACCCCAGCACACCCTGTTCATCGTCGTGTCCAAATCCTGGTCCACGGCGGAAACCCTGCGCAACGCCCAATCGGCCATGGCCTGGTTCCATGCAAATGGCGGTAACAACTCGGCTGCCCACTTTGTGGCCGTGACCGGAAAGCCCGAACGCGCCCGGGCCATGGGCTGTGGCGTAGCGCTGGATTTGCCCGACAGCATTGGCGGGCGCTTCTCCCTGTGGTCTGCCGTGGGTTTGCCCGTGGCGATTGCTTTGGGCGCTGAAGGTTTTCTGCACATGGTGGGTGGCGCCGTCGAGATGGATACGCACTTTGCGCACGCCCCTTTGCCAGAAAACTTGCCGGTCTGGCTGGGCCTACTGGATGTGTGGAACGCCAGTTTTCTGCAATTGCCCAGCCGCTGCATTGCGCCGTACCACCACGGACTGCGCCGCTACCCGGCTTATCTCCAGCAACTGGAAATGGAGAGTAATGGCAAGCGCGTGCGAGCCGATGGCGTGCCGGTGAACTATCCCACCACCGCCGCCGTTTGGGGCGAGGCGGGCACCAACGGCCAGCACGCTTTTTTCCAGTGGCTGCACCAAGGCACCGCCCGCGTGCCGGTGGAATTTATTGTGGCCAAAACACCCACCCACCCTTTGCCCGACCACCACCAGCCTCTGCTGGCAAATGCCCTGGCACAGGCACAGGCCTTAATGCAAGGCCGCCTTGCCGGCGAGGACCAATTGGCAGGGCATCAGGATTTCCCGGGTAACCGTCCCAGCAGTTTTATTGCCGTCAACGATCTCAGCCCCGCCGCCTTTGGCGCCTTACTGGCACTGCAAGAGCACCGTGTGTTTGTGGCCAGCACGGTTTGGGGCGTGAACTGCTTTGACCAGTGGGGGGTGGAGCTGGGCAAGGCCCTGGCCTTTGATCTGGAACAGCGCTTTAGCAGCGGCAATTTAGGCGGTCTTGACTGCTCTACGGCAGGGCTGCTTCACCTATTGCGCCAGCCTTCGGTGCAACAGATTCATTAGCGCATGTGGTGAGCAAAGCCCCTGTATTCCAGCCGTGTCTCCAAACGAGCACTTGTTTTTCAAACTTGATTGATCTTTCCATGCTTCAACTCGACAACGCCAAACTCGCCGTGATCAGGTCGGGCAATGCGGCCTACCATCAACGCGGTCTGCAACTTCTGAAGTAACTACCACCATGAAGATTGCTGTCGTTGGAACAGGCTATGTCGGCCTGTCAATCGCTGTCCTGCTTGCACAACGTCATCAAGTAGTTGCGTTGGACATTTCTGAAGAAAAGGTTGACCAAATCAACCGTCGCCAATCCCCGATTGAAGACACCGATATTGAACGGTTTCTCACGGACCGGGCACTTGACCTTCGCGCCACGCTGAACCAACGCGAAGCTTTTGAAGGCGCGGAGTTTGTCGTCGTAGCCACCCCCACGGATTACGACACTGCCACTAACTACTTCAACACCTCCAGTGTGGAAGCAGTAGTGCAACATGCCGTGGACTTGGCGCCGAAAGCCACCATCGTTATCAAGTCCACCGTACCGGTTGGCTTTACAGCTCGATTGCAGGCCCAGTACCCCCACAGCGAAGTCCTCTTCTCGCCGGAGTTTTTGCGCGAAGGCAAGGCGCTGCACGACAACCTGTATCCCTCGCGCATCGTGGTGGGTGCCCGTACTGAGAAGGCGCGACTTTTTGCCAGCTTGCTGGAAGAAGGGGCTGAAAAAGCGGACGTCCCAGTTCTCTTGACCGACAGCACAGAAGCGGAAGCCATCAAACTTTTTGCCAATACCTACTTGGCCATGCGCGTGGCGTATTTCAATGAGTTGGATACCTATGCAGCCACCCACGGTCTTGATACCCGGCAAATTATTGAAGGCGTAGGCCTCGATCCACGGATTGGCAGCCACTACAACAACCCCAGTTTTGGCTATGGCGGTTACTGCTTACCTAAAGACACCAAGCAGCTTTTGGCCAATTACCAAGATGTACCGCAGACGTTGATTAGCGCCATCGTCACTGCCAACACTACCCGTAAGGACTTCATTGCGAACGACATCCTGCGCCGCAAGCCACAGACTGTGGGTATTTATCGCCTGGTAATGAAGGCTGGCAGTGATAACTTCCGAGCCAGTAGCGTACAGGGTGTTATGAAGCGACTTAAAGCTAAAGGTATTAATGTAGTACTTTATGAGCCAACACTTCATGACGATAATTTTTTTGGCTCAAAAAATGTTAGAAAAATTGAAGAATTTCAATCTATTTCAGACATCATAATCGCCAACAGAAAATCGCAGGAATTAAATGATGTTTCGCATAAAGTATATACAAGAGACATCTTTGGCATAGACTGAACTTGTAACGAGTTATAACCCCATGCTTTCAAAATCCAGGAAGGATTCTTTAAAGGTAACTATCGGACAGGCGCTGTGGGCGGTATCACAGGCCCTAATGATAATTATAATATCGAAAAAACTGAGTATTGAATTGGTGGGCTACCTAATTCTTGGTCTTGGAATTTATGCCCCACTATGTCTTGCCGGTGGATTAAATCTCAGAACACTAATCGCAATTGATGTTAAGCATGAATTAAATCTGAGAGATGCTTTTCGATTGAGAGCGGCTGCTGCCACTTTTTCTTTTGCGATAGTAGCAACTATTTTCTGGCTACTAACCGACAGCAGTTTAGACTTGGTAATACTTCTATGCCTCACAGGCACAAGAATAGCTGATCAGATTTGTGATATCGCGGCGGGGCATTACCAGCGCATTAATAATCACTCCAAAATTGGCATCTCTTTTGGTTTTAGAGGGGTATTTACACTTTTGCCGTTTATCGGGCTATTGCTATTTGACTGGCATGTGGTAATTGCATCGGCGCTTTCTTTTTTTGGCGTCTTAATTATTACTATAATTTTAGATGTTATGCCCAACCTGAGAAATCTTGGCCAATCTAAAAAATTGGATTCTGGGATCGTTGATTTATTTAAAAAATTTGGAAAATCTAACTGGTCTGCCCCTTTCCCATTTTTGGATAGCTTGCACGCTAACAGCCTCCGATATGCAATTTATATTTTTTTGACTTCGGAAATCCTCGGCAGCATTGGAGTCGCTCAAACTTTCTATGCGCCAGTGCAACTTTTAATAAGTTCAATTGGTTACATTTATCTAAGCAAATCTCATTTAATTTTATCCAGAGGTAGCATTTCTGAGATGCGCGGGCACATCCTCACTGGCTTCATTTATGGCGTTTTTCCAGTTATTGGATTTGCCACAATCTCTGCTGTAATGCCCAATTTTCTGATTGGGGCAGCATTCCCAAATACATATCTCGATCCGAAATATGCCCTCCTTTTGATTGCTTTGGCAATGTCGCCTTTAGGAATCGTAGGGTTTACATCGCAGATATTAGTTGTGTCCAAGAAAAATAAATCTTACTCAATAAGCCCGTTGATCGGGCTAATAGTTTTCTGGGTGCCGCAACTACTTATCTACTTCAGTGGAAATGATTTGAATTTAGTTGGTGTAATATTAATATTTTTTTTTAGCGGCCTCGCTCGGCTCGCTTTTAACAGTGCAATCCTTATGAAATTTATTAAATAATCCTATGAGCTACAAAGGTGGAAAAATATTATTTATACCGCGTGCTGTTAAAAAAATTGTAAAAATAACTATTGGCGCTATTAACACTGTGCTTTATAGCATTGCATGCCAAAAAGTTGGGCGCGGCACCAAATTTCAGCATGACATATGGATAGCAGACCCGTCTAGTGTTCTCATTGGCGATCAATGTTTCTTCTCAAGAGGCACTTCTTTTTCAACCGAAATTGCCGGAAAGCAATTATTAATCGGGAATAATGTCCAGATTAATGCAAATGCATTAATTGACTACACAGGCGGCCTGTCCATAGCTGACAATTCAATGATTTCTGAAGGCTGCATAATATATACACATGATCATGGCTTAGACCCAAGATCATCACCCAAACCTCTTTCAAAATCAATTGGCTGCAATGTGTGGCTTGGTGCAAGATGTATTATCATGCCTGGATGCAGAAATATCGGTGACGGGGCTATTATTGGTGCTGGCTCAATCGTGACACGAGATGTAGCATCAAACACAATAGTGGCCGGCAATCCCGCTGTAGAAATAAGAAAATTAAAATAAATATTCATGTTATTTTTCGCAACAATATTTCTTTGTCTTTCGCATCTGGTGCCATGGTTATTTTTTAAAAAAACTAAAATTGAGCGATCACCAGCGAAGATAATATCGCTTATAAGTGGGGTTACGACGGTCCCCTATTTTTTTATACTTGCATTTTTCCCGGGTTACGAGAGTCCCATATTAAATTTAATAAATGGCGATTTGGGTGAATTGCAAATTATTTTTGCTATTTACTACTCCCTTGGTCTTCTTGCAATGTATTGGGGTATAAAAATTGGCGGCATTAAATTTAATAATGGAATTGTCTATAAATTACAAAGATATTCGGATGTGAGTAGTAAAAGAATTCACTTAATTTTATTCTTCATGGCTATATCCCTAATTTTGGCAAAATTACAGCTTGCGGGCGGGCTGTTTTTTTTGTTAGAAAATATTAGATCCCGAGGGGAACTTTTGGCCGGTACTGGATTTATTGATTTATTTTTAATACCAGCTGCTTTTTTTTCAATATTCTATGCAATATATAATAGGTCAATGACTGGCAAGCCGAAGGCAATTGAAATAATTATTATGATAATTATTTTGTCAGTCTTGCTTTCTCTTTTTGGAGGGAGGAAGCTACCGATGATGCTAATAATATTAGCAATATTGGCGGCAATTTTCTACGATGAGAAACTAAAAATATACTCAATTCGCTTTTTGCCTGTCTATATTTTGATTATTTTCTTCTTTGCGACCGCCCTCGAGCATCGTATTAACGAGCAGCTGGGTGTTGGAGCTCAAGGGTTAAATTTTTATGACTACATAAGAAATGCTAGCTATCTTGAGACATATTTATTTATATTAGATCATTTTAGTGTTAATGATTTTTGGTATGGTGTAGGTCATTTGGATTTGGTTTATAGAATTATTCCATTTTTTTCAGAGTCCCTAAAGCCGCCCATTGACGATGGGGTTTACATCAGAACACTTGCTGAGGGTATTTTTGTGAAGCCACCCGTGAGTTTCGAAGACATGTATCCAAGTTCGTGGCCGCCAGAAACATTTGGTTCTGGATACATGAATTTTGGACTTATTGGGGTAATCTTATATTTTCTCCTAAAGGGATTTATTTCGGGGTTGGTCTTTTCGTATGCAAAAAGCAAAAAATTTCAGCCAATTCCACTTTTCCTATTTTTTTATGTGGTAATTAACTTCCATGTTTCAAATTTAAGAGTCTTTCAGGTAGGAATGTTGGTTGTTTTTTTGATCGCAATAAAATATGTGTCATCCTTGAAAAATATTGCTGCAATATTAAATAGGTAGGTTGGAACAGCTGGTGTGGTGAATTTTGAACCACATCTTTCATAATTAACAGCTTGCAGTCTTCATATATAAAAATTACGTGCGCTATTATTTATCATTTAAAAGCTGAACTACCTTGCTTATGAAAAAAATATTGCTTTTTACTGGATTTTATCTACCCGGCTATAAAGGTGGCGGCCCTATTCGAACAATTGCTAATATGGTTGATCAACTAGGCGATCAATTAAGTTTCGAAATTTATACTGCAGATCGTGATTTGGGTGATTTAAAACCTTATGCAGGCGTACAAATAAACGCATGGCAGCGCGTAGGCAAGGCAGATGTTTTTTATGCATCGTCTGATCGAGGTTGGGTTTTTAGATTGTGGAAAAATATCGCTAAATTTGAAGGCCAGGCAATCTATCTAAATAGCTTTTTTTCCACTCGGTCCAGTATTGTCCCACTGATTTTTTGGCGTATTTTGAAATCGGATTCGGTAGTTGTTTTGGCGCCGCGTGGTGAATTTTCTGAAGGTGCGCTGAATTTTAAAAGCAAAAAAAAGCAAGTATTTATTTCAATTGCTAATATTTTTGGATTATATAAAAAAATCATATGGCAAGCCTCCTCTGATTTTGAGGAGAAGGATATTCGGCGCGTGATGGGTGATAATGTAAAAATCCATGTGGCTGTAAATATTTCCAACCCCAAGATGGAAATTGAAATCAAAGAAAGATTGCCTGGATTGCCGCTGCGGATTGTTTTTGTTTCTCGTATTTCCCCCAAGAAAAATCTTTTGTATGCAATCGAGATATTGAATAAAATCAAAATACAAGTCCTTTTTGATGTCTATGGGCCTGCAGAAGATGAGAATTATTGGACTCAATGTCAGGAAGCTGCCAAATTGCTTCACAAAAATATACGTTTCCAGTATTGCGGGGCGCTGCACCCTGTGCAGATCACGGAGAAGTTGTCCGAATATGACTTGTTCTTTTTTCCCACGCTGGGCGAAAACTTTGGCCATGTGATTGCAGAAGCCCTGTCGTCGGGCTTGCCCGTGCTGATCAGCGATGCCACGCCTTGGCGTGATTTAGCGGAGAAATCCCTGGGGTGGGATATTCCGCTCAATCAAGTGGACCGATTTGTTGAATGCATTGAAGCCTGTGCAGCCAAATCGCCAGAGGAATACATGCAGTGGCGCCAATCGATTCGGGCTTGGGCGCTCAAGAATGTGGGCAACCAAGAAGCCATTGAACAAAACCGTCGTCTTTTTATGAATTTGGAGTCATCCAGTGAGCATTGATTTTTCGAATAAAACACTGTTGATTACCGGTGGCACCGGTTCGTTTGGCAATGCAGTCCTCAAACGCTTTCTCAGTTCCGACATCGCTGAAATCCGCATTTACAGCCGCGACGAAAAAAAGCAGGACGACATGCGCAAGCGCTACAGCAGCGCCAAGCTCAAGTTCTACATTGGTGACGTGCGCGATGCGCGCAGCATTGAGCAGGCCATGCGCGGTGTGGACTATGTGTTCCACGCGGCGGCGCTCAAGCAGGTGCCTTCGTGCGAGTTCCACCCCATGCAGGCGGTGCGCACCAATGTCCTGGGGACCGAGAACGTGCTGGAGGCTGCGATTCAGGCGGGCGTCAAGCGCGTGGTGTGCCTTAGCACCGACAAGGCGGTCTACCCCATCAACGCCATGGGCATCAGCAAGGCCATGATGGAAAAAGTGATGGTGGCCGCCAGCCGCAACCTGGAAGGCACGGGCACGGTGATTTGCGGCACTCGCTACGGTAACGTGATGGCCTCGCGCGGCTCGGTGATTCCGCTGTTTGTCGAGCAGGCCTTTGCCGGCAAGCACCTGACCATGACCGACCCCACCATGACCCGTTTCATGATGACCCTGGCCGATGCGGTGGACCTGGTGTTGTACGCCTTTGAGCACGGCAACAACGGCGACATCTTTGTGCAAAAAGCCCCCGCCGCTACGGTGCTGACGCTGGCCAAGGCCCTGCTGGACTTGATGGGTAAGCCCGACCACCCCCTGCACATCATGGGCACCCGCCATGGCGAAAAGCTGTACGAGGCGCTGCTCAGCCGCGAAGAAATGGCCTGCGCCGAAGACATGGGCGACTATTACCGCGTGCCCCCGGATGGCCGCGACCTGAATTACGCCAAGTTTGTGGACCAAGGCGAGCAGCGCCTGACCCAAACCACGCATGGCGAGGACTACAACAGCCACAACACCACCCGCCTGGACGTGGAAGGCATGAAAAAGCTGCTACTCAAGCTGGATTTCATGCAGCAAATTGCCCGTGGCGAATACGCCGTAGCCGAGGAGTAAACCCCATGAAAGTGCTGATCACCGGCGCCAACGGCTTCGTCGGCAAAAACCTGCAACTGCACCTGTCCGAGCGCAAGGACATCGACGTGGTGTGCTTTACCCGAGCCCAATCGGTGCAGGACTTGCCCGACCTGCTGCAGGGCGTGGACTGCGTGTTTCACCTGGCAGGCATCAACCGCCCGCAAGACCCGGCGGAATTTGTGACCGGCAACACCGACCTGACCCAGGCGCTATCCGATGCGGTGGCCGATATGGCGGTGCGCACGGGCAAGAAGGTGCCGGTGGTCTATACCTCGTCCACCCAGGCAGAGCGCGACAATCCGTACGGCCAAAGCAAGCGGGCGGCAGAAGACGCCCTGTTTGCGCTGCAGCGCACGCACGGGGTGCCGGTGCATGTGTTTCGCCTGCCCAATGTGTTTGGCAAGTGGTGCAAGCCCAACTACAACTCGGCGGTGGCCACGTTCTGCCACCACATCGCCCGCGATTTGCCCATTACCGTCAACGACCCGGCGGCGCCGGTCACGCTGGTGTATGTGGACGATGTGATTGCGCGCTTTGTGCACATCATGGACGGCGCCGATGCTGCGTTGGATGCCCAGGGCTTTGCCACCGTGGCGCCGCAATACACCACCACCGTGGGCGAACTGGCGCACACCATCCAATCGTTCAAGGACAGCCGCCAAACGCTAATGACCGAGCGCGTGGGCACGGGGTTCATGCGCGCGCTGTACGCCACCTACGTGAGTTATTTGCCGGTGGAGGCCTTTACCTACACCGTGCCCATGTACGGCGACCCACGCGGGGTGTTTGCCGAAATGCTCAAGACGCCCGACTGCGGTCAGTTCAGCTATTTCACGGCGCACCCGGGCATTACGCGCGGCGGCCACTACCACCACACCAAGACTGAGAAGTTTTTGGTGATCAAGGGCGAGGCCCGTTTCAAGTTCCGCCACATGCAAACCGGCGAAACCCATGAATTGGTCACCCGTGGCGACAAGGCCGAAATCGTCGAAACCGTGCCCGGCTGGACGCACGACATCACCAACATTGGCCAGGACGAAATGGTGGTGATGCTGTGGGCCAACGAGGTGTTTGACCGCCAGCGCCCCGACACCTTTGCCTGCCCTTTGTGAGCGCAAAGAAGCCAAAAAACTAAAAAGACCATGAAAAAACTCAAAGTCATGACCGTGGTGGGCACCCGGCCCGAAATCATTCGCCTGTCGCGCGTGCTGCCCTTGCTGGACGTGCATTGCGAGCATGTGCTGGTGCACACCGGCCAGAACTACGACTACGAATTGAACCAGGTCTTTTTTGATGACCTGGGGCTGCGCAAGCCAGACCACTTTTTGAATGCCGCCGTGGGCAGCGCGGCAGAAACCATCGGCAACATCATCGCCAAGATGGATGGCCTGCTGCTGGCCGAAAAGCCCGAGGCCATGCTGGTGCTGGGCGACACCAACAGCTGCCTGAGCGTGATTCCAGCCAAGCGCCGCAAGGTGCCGATTTTTCACATGGAGGCCGGCAACCGCTGCTTTGACATGCGGGTGCCCGAAGAAATCAACCGCCGCATCGTGGACCACACGGCGGACATCAACCTGACCTACAGCACCATCGCCCGCGACTACCTTCTGCGCGAAGGCCTGCCGCCCGACCAGGTCATCAAGACCGGCAGCCCCATGTTTGAGGTGCTGACCCACTACCGCCCGCAGATCGATGCCTCGGATGTGCTGCAGCGCATGGGCCTGACCAAAGATGGCTACTTTGTGGTGAGCGCCCATCGCGAAGAAAACATCGAGAGCGAGCGCAGCTTTACCAAGCTGGTGGCCGTGCTGAACGCGGTGGCCGAAGACCACGGTCTGCCCGTGGTGGTCAGCACCCACCCGCGCACGCAAAAGCGCATTGATGCGACCGGGGCGCAGTTTCATCCGCTTGTGCGGCTGATGAAGCCGATGGGCTTTCATGACTACAACCATCTGCAGCTGCACGCGCGGGCGGTGCTGTCGGACAGCGGCACGATCAATGAAGAAGCCAGCATCCTGAACTTCCCGGCGCTGAACCTGCGCGAAGCCCACGAGCGCCCCGAAGGCATGGAAGAAGCCGCTGCCATGATGGTTGGCCTGGAAGTGGATCGGGTGCGCCAGGGCCTGGCCATTTTGGCCACCCAGCCACGCGGCAACGACCGCAGCGACCCGCACGGTATTCGCCCCGTTTACGACTACAGCATGCCCAACGTAAGCGACAAGGTGCTGCGCATCGTTCACAGCTACACCGATTACGTGAATCGCGTGGTGTGGAGGAAGTATTGAAAGCCGGGACTGCCACGCCATGAAAAAGCCCCGCGTCTTGCTGTTGACCCAGTGGTTTGACCCCGAGCCTACCTTTAAGGGCTTGGTGTTTGCCCGTGAGCTGGTCCGCCAGGGGTTTGAGGTGGAGGTGCTGACGGGCTTCCCCAATTACCCGGGGGGCAAGGTGTACCCGGGCTACCGCATCCAGTGGCTGCAGCGCGAGGTGATCGATGGCGTACAGGTCACCCGGGTGCCGCTGTACCCTAACCATGACCAATCGGCCCTCAAGCGGGTGCTGAACTACGCGAGCTTTGCGGCCTCGGCCACGATTTATGGTGTGTTCATGGCCAAGCGGGCCGATGTCATGTATGCCTACCACCCGCCCTTGACGGTGGGCATGGCGGCGGCGCTGATCAAGCTGTTTCGGCGCATTCCTGTCGTTTACGACATTCAGGACATGTGGCCCGACACCCTGCGGGCCACCGGCATGCTGAACAACCCGAAGGCGCTGGACCTGGTGGCGCGCGTGTGCCGCTGGGTCTATCGCCGCATGGACCACATCGTGGTGCTGTCGCCAGGGTTCAAACGCCTGTTGCTGGAAAGAGGCGTGCCCGAATCCATGCTGAGCGTGATCTACAACTGGGCGGACGAGGCATCCTTGGGTGCGCCCGTGGGACAGGTGCCTGCCGCCTTCCCGGGGGGCGACCAGTTCCGCATTCTGTTTGCCGGCAACATGGGCAAGGCCCAGGCCTTGGACACGGTGCTGGATGCCGCCAGCTTGCTGCAAGCGCGCGGCAGCCGGGTGTGCTGGGTGATGTTGGGCGGCGGTGTGGAGGTGGAGCGGCTCAAGGCCGAAACCGCAAAACGGCAGCTGGCCAATGTGGTGTTTTTGCCCGCTGTGCCCATGGCCGAGGTGGGTGCCTATCTGAATGCCGCCGATGCCTTGTTGGTGCACCTGCGCAAAGACCCGCTGTTTGAAATCACCATCCCCTCGAAAACCCAGGCCTATATGACCGTGGGCAAGCCGCTGCTGATGGCGGTGGATGGCGATGCCGCAGACCTGGTGCGCCAATCCGGCGGTGGCGTGGTAGCCGAATCCGAAAACCCCGAAGCCCTGGCCCGCGCCGCCGAGCAGCTGGCAGCCATGCCTACGGAGGCCTTGGGCACCATGGGCGACAAGGCCCAGCGCTTTTACCGCGAGCATTTGGCCCTGGCCGAGGGCGTGCGCAAGTTCGGTGAAATTTTTAAGCGAAATTCGCCTCCATCTCAATAAATACCAGCGCTACTAGCTATCAAATTGATACCAATATGTTCCTAAAAACCCGCGTTCAACCCCTGCAAGCCACAAGGTCCGCCCCATGAAACGGCTGTTCGACATCGTCGTGTCCGCTGGTGCCCTGCTGGTGCTGGCCCTGCCCCTGTTGGTCGTGGTGTGGATGGTGCGCCGCAAGCTGGGCAGCCCAGTGTTCTTCACCCAGGTGCGCCCGGGCATGCACGGCAAGCCCTTCAAGATGGTCAAGTTCCGCAGCATGACCAGCGAGCGCGGCCCGGATGGCGAGCTGCTGCCCGACGCCGTGCGCCTGACGCCGTTTGGCCGCTTTTTGCGCTCCACCAGCCTGGACGAACTGCCCGAGCTGTGGAACGTGCTCAAGGGCGACATGAGCTTGGTCGGGCCGCGCCCGCTGCTGATGGAATACCTGCCGCTCTACAGCCCCGAGCAAGCCCGCCGCCACGAGGTGCGCCCCGGCATCACCGGGTGGGCCCAGGTCAATGGCCGCAACGCCATCAGTTGGGAAGACAAATTCAAGCTGGACGTGTGGTACGTGGACCACCGCAGCCTGTGGCTGGACATCAGGATTCTGTGGCTCACCGTCAAAAAGGTGCTGGTGCGCGAGGGCATCAGCGCAGCGGGCGAGGCAACGATGGGGAAGTTCACCGGCTCGGGCCCCCACACCAGCGCTGGCAATTGATGTCACGAAAGCCAACCATGCAGGAAACCATTAACTCCCACTTACCTGACGAGATTCGCGACCCACTGCGGGAGGTGCTGGCGCGCTTTCCGGAGATCGGCTTGGCGGTGTTGTTTGGCTCGGTGGCGGCAGGTACCGCGCGGGCCGACAGTGACCTTGACTTGGCGGTTGCCGGGCCCAGGCCTTTGACCGTGCCCGAAAAAATCGCATTGATTCAAGCCCTCGCTGAAAAAACGGGCCGACCGATTGACTTGATTGACCTGCATACCGTGGCAGAACCCTTGCTGGGGCAAATCGTGCGGCATGGTCAGCGCGTGCAAGGGAGCAGCGCAGCGTTTGCGTACTGGGTCAATCGGCACCTGATTGAGCAAGCAGACTTTATGCCCTACAGGAACCGGATACTTGCAGAAAGGCGGTTGGCATGGATCGGGAAGTAATAGACCAAAAGCTGGAGTCTCTGCGCCGTTGTTTGCAACGCATCCAAAGCAAATGCCCAGAGCAGGCAGAACAACTGGTGGCGGATTTCGACCTGCAAGACATTGTTGCGCTCAATTTGAGTCGGGCAGTGCAGCTTTCGGTGGACATTGGAGCGCACCTCATTGCCCAGTTGGAGGTGCCGCCGCCTGGCACGATGGGGCAGACTTTTGAGTTGCTCGCTGAACAAGGCGTTTTGGACGGGGAGTTGGCCCAAAAGCTCAAAAAGGCCGTCGGTTTCCGCAACATCGCCGTGCATAACTACGAAGCCATCAATTGGCATGTGGTGCACAGCATTGCGCACCTGCACCTGAATGATTTTTCTGACTTTGCTCGGGCCGTGCTCGATTGGGTTGGAAAGTCAAGGAGGACCAGCAAACCATGAAACGATTTGCCATTTTTGGTGCCAGCGGCTTTGGCCGCGAAGTGTTGCCGCTGGCCCGCCAGCAACTGGCCAATCTGGCCGAGCCCTACGAACTGGTGTTGGTCGATGACCACCCGCCCGCACCCACCTGCAACGGCCATGCGGTCTTGACCTATGCCGACTGGCTGGCCCAGCCGGCCAGCAGCCGCCACATCAACATTGCGATTGCCAACAGCCCTGTGCGCGAAAAGCTGGTGCAGCGTTGCCAGGCCGATGGCGTGCAGTTCTTTGACGTGCGCGCCGCCAACGTGGTGCAGCTGGACGAGGTGCAGTTGGGGGAGGGCGCCATCCTGTGCCCCTTTGTCACGCTGACGAGCAACATCCGCATTGGCCGCCATTTCCACGCCAACTTGTACAGCTACGTCGCGCACGACTGCGTGATTGGCGATTTCGTCACCTTTGCCCCGGGCGTGAAGTGCAACGGCAACATCGTGGTGGAGGACCATGCCTACATCGGCACGGGCGCGGTCATCAAGCAAGGCAAGCCGGGCGAGCCCTTGGTGATTGGCCGGGGCGCCACGGTGGGCATGGGCGCGGTGGTCACCAAAAGCGTGCCGCCCGGTGCCACGGTGGTGGGCAACCCGGCGCGGCCTTTGGTCAAGGCGGCGCCCTGAACGGTGGATAGGCCATGACGCTTGCACTGAAGTTCGGTTTTTTTGCCGCGCTCGTCCTCACCCTGCTGGCTTTGCTGCTGCCCGCACCGCAGGTGCTGGCCGCCAAGGTGTGGGTGGCGTCGTGGCTGCCGGGGGCGGCTTGGCTGGATCAGGCCAATCTCACCCACCACGGCGACAAATGGACGCACGCGCTGCTGTTCACCACCCTGGGCTGGTTCGCCATGGGAGCCTGGCGGTCCCGCAACAAGCGCCAGCGCCTGGCCTGGAGCCTGCTGGGCCTGGCCGTAGTCACCGAGGTGCTCCAAGCCTGGGTACCCGGCCGCAGCCCCAGCCTGGCCGACGCCATCGCCGACGCCCTGGGCCTGGCCGTGGGGGCTGGACTGGGGTGGTGGGCGTTTAGCCATGCCCCGGCCCGCGCAATTTGAATTACGAAAGAAAAGAAGACATGTTGAACACCGCTTTCTCCCCCTGGCCCCGTTTCACCGCCGAAGAGGCCACCGCCGTGCAGCAGGTGCTGCTGTCCAACAAGGTCAATTACTGGACGGGCACCGAGTGCCGCGCCTTTGAAAAGGAATTTGCCGCCTGGGCTGGCGTGCCCTACGCCGTGGCGCTGGGCAACGGCACCCTGGCGCTGGACGTGGCCTTGCAGGCGCTGGGCATTGGCCCGGGGGACGAGGTGGTGGTCACGCCGCGCACCTTCATTGCCTCGGTGTCTTGCGTGGTCAATGCCGGGGCCGTCCCGGTGTTTGCCGAGGTGGATGCCGACAGCGGCAACATCACCGCCGACACGATTTCCGCCGTGCTGACCCCGCGCACCAAGGCGGTCATTTGCGTGCACCTGGCCGGCTGGCCCTGCGACATGGATCCCATCATGGCGCTGGCCAATCAGCACGGGCTGAAGGTGATTGAAGACTGCGCCCAGGCGCACGGCGCGCGTTACAAGGGCCGCAGCGTGGGCAGCATTGGCCATGTGGGCGCCTGGAGTTTTTGCCAGGACAAGATCATGACCACGGGCGGGGAGGGCGGCATGGTCACCACCAACGACGAGGCCCTGTGGCGCGCCATGTGGTCGTTCAAGGACCACGGCAAGAGCTACGCGGCGGTCTATGAGCGCGAGCACCCGCCCGGTTTCCGCTGGCTGCACGAGAGCTTTGGCACCAACTGGCGCATGCTGGAAATGCAGGCCGCCATTGGCCGCATCCAATTGCGGCAGATGCCGGCTTGGACGGCGGCCCGCATTGCCAACGCCGCCGTGCTGGCCCAGGCTTTGGTCCCATTCGCTGGCCCGCAGGGCGTGGTGCGCTTGCCGCAATTCGCTTGCGGCCGCAGCTGCCCGGCGGCAGGCACCTGCAACGCCGGCTGTGTGCACGCCCAGTACAAGGCCTACGCCTACGTGCGCCCTGAAAACCTGGCCTCCGGCTGGAGCCGCGACCGCATCGTCCAGGAAATCAACGCCCTGGGCGTGCCCTGCTACCAGGGCAGCTGCTCGGAGGTCTATCTGGAAAAGGCCTTCGACAACACCGGCTGGCGCCCCGACCCCGCCCTGCCCGTGGCCAAGGCCCTGGGCGAAACCAGCCTGATGTGGCTGGTCCACCCCACGCTGACCGCTGCCGAGATGGCCAAAACCGCCGAGGTGACAGCGCAGGTGCTGGGGCAGGCGAGTGGGGGGTGAGGGGGAAAACCGGGGTCAGCCCGGGACATGCACCGAAAGGAGCGAACCATTGATGACCAAGCCAACGAAGGCAGCATTGAAGGCCCTCCCGAAGTTCGACAGCGAAGCAGCCGAACAGGCATATCGGGAGTCGCACGATTCCACCTCGATCCCATCAATTCCGCCGCCAATTCGCGCGATGTCCCTTATCAGTCGCTAATCAAAGTTTGGTTGCAAGAAAAGGTGCACAACCATTGAGGACGCTATTTTTATGGTCCAAACTGGGGCTGGGTCAATGAATACCCCAACGACCCCGTCGTCCCTTTATCAACCCTTTCAACGGAGCGTGCAATGAACACCATTACTTTGGAGCCCGGCAAGCGGGGCGGCAGGCCCTGTATCCGCGGGCTGAGAATTTCGGTGTACGACGTGCTGTCCATGCTGTCCAGCGGCATGTCGCAGCAAGAGGTGCTCGATGACTTTCCCGAATTGACCCGGGAAGACATCCTGGCTGTGTTGGCCTATGCAGCAGACCGCGAGCACCAGGTCTATTCGCTCAAAGTGCAATGAGCAAGGAGGCCATCGTGGATGCCCTGGAAGTGCGTGGCATGGCCTCCGTGGGGTTGATTGCATAGGACTTGGCAAAAAGATGAAACGCATTTTTGTCAAAACCGGGGTTAGGCCAATGAATACGGGCGGCAATAGCTATCTTAATGAGAGCGTTTGCACGGATTCAGACACCTGCAAGACACGGAGACTTGGGTATGAAACACATCGACCGTGAGACGGAAGAAGCCGTTCGGCAGTTCCTGGCCTTGACTGGCAGCCGCTATGACATCGCAGGCGCCATCGTGTACGGCAGCCGTGCCCGTGGCACCCACCGCCCGGACAGCGACGCCGATGTCGCCGTGCTGTTGCGTGGAGAGCACCAGCGCTTTCTGACGGTCAAGCTGGACATGGCAGACATCGCATTCGACGTGCTGCTGGACACGGGCATCCTGATTTCGCCCCTCCCCATCTGGCTGGACGAATGGGAGCACCCGGAGCACTACTGCAATCCAGCCCTGCTGCGCAACATCGAGCGGGAAGGGGTTCGGCTATGATGCCTGCCCAGCCGCTGACGCCCGCGACCCTGATGGCAAAGGCAGATACCGCAAGTTCTTCTGCACGCGCACTGCTGATGCTAGGTGACGTGGATGGTGCAGCCAATCGGGCTTACTACGCCATGTTCGATGCCGCCCGCGCGGCGTTGTTGGCGTCAAATGCCTCAGTGCCGCCAGAGATTGCCCGCACGCACAGCGGCCTGATTGGCGCTTTTGGCCTGCACCTTATCAAGCCAGGCGTGATTCCAAGAGACCTGGGACGTCTTCTGAACCAGGCCTACGAAATCCGACAAACAGCTGACTACAGCGGTGAAGCAGTCGAACTGGAAGACGCCAAGGCGATCGTGGAGAAGGCAGAGGTTTTCTTAGCGGCCATTCGCACTACGTTCATGCCACCCCAGGCGTGAAAATGAGAACGAAATGAACAAAGTCGTGAAAGTTCAGACGCTGGATGGCGGATTTTGATGACCCGCAAAAAGCTCCCTATCGGCATCCAGACCTTCGCCAAGATGCGCGAGGGCGGTGCCCCGTACTACTACGTCGATAAGACGCCGCTGGCGCTGCAGCTGATTGAAGAGGGCACGCATTACTTTTTGTCGCGCCCGCGCCGTTTTGGCAAAAGCCTGTTTCTGGACACGCTCAAGGAATTGTTCGAGGGCAATGCCGCCCTGTTCAAGGGGCTGTACGCCGAGCACCACTGGGACTGGTCGGTCCAGTTTCCGGTGCTGCGCATCAGTTTTGGTGGCGGTGTGCTGGGCTCGGTGGAAGACCTGCAGGCCAGCCTCAACGAACAACTGGGCACGCTGGAAGCCCGGTTTGGCCTTCCCGCCGAATACCCCGATGCCCGCAGCCGCTTTAAGCGCTTGATCCTGCGGTTGGCAGAGCAAACCGGCCAACGCGTAGTGGTGCTGGTGGACGAGTACGACAAGCCCATCCTCGACCGCATCGAAGACCGCGACAAAGCCCTGGCCATTCGCGAGGTACTCAAGGACTTCTACGCCGTCATCAAGGACAGCGACGCCCATGTCCGCTTCGCCTTTTTGACCGGCGTTTCCAAGTTCAGCAAAGTCAGCCTGTTTTCGGGCCTGAACAACCTCAAGGACATCACCATCGATGCGCGCTACAGCGCCATCTGCGGCTACACCGATATCGATGTCGATACCGTCTTCGCCCCAGAGCTGCCGGGACTGAACCGCCAGGAAATCCGCCGCTGGTACAACGGCTACCACTGGACGGGCGAGAGCGTTTACAACCCGTTTGATTTGCTGCTGCTGTTCGACACCCGCCGGTTCCGCCCCTATTGGTTTGAGACCGGCACGCCCACCTTCCTGATCAAACTGCTGGTGCAGCGCCAGCAGTTCACGCCCGACCTGGAACACCTGGTCGCCCCCGAAACGCTGGTCTCCACCTTTGACGTGGACGACATCCCCACCGTGGCGCTGATGTTCCAGGCGGGTTATTTGACGATTGGCAAGGTCCGCTACCTGCCGGGGCGCATGGAAATGCAGCTGCGCTACCCGAACCTCGAAGTCAAGGCCAGCCTCAACGACAGCCTGCTGGGCGCGCTGTGTGGCGGCGCTGCCGTGCCTGCAGGGCAGATCAGCCGGCTCTACGACCTGCTACAGGCGCACGACGTAGCTGGCATGCAAGCCCTGTTCCATGCCTTCTTTGCCAGCATTCCCAACGACTGGTACCGCAACAGCCCTATCGCCCAATACGAAGGCTACTGGGCCAGCGTCTTCTACAGCCACTTTGCCGCGCTGGGCCTGGACATCGTGCTCGAAGACGTGACCAACAAAGGCCGCATCGACATGGCCGTGCGCTTTGAAGGCCATACCTATTTGTTCGAATTCAAGGTCGTTGAGCTGGTGCCCGCAGGCAAGGCCCTGCAGCAACTCAAGGACCGGCGTTACGCCGACAAGTACCGCGCCCCCGGCGCTGGCCCCATCCACCTGATCGGCGTGGAGTTCAGCAAAGACCAGCGCAACCTCGTGGCGTTTGAGACAGAGACTTTGGAGTCTGCGCAATGACCCGCAAAAAGCTCCCCATCGGCATCCAAACCCTGCGTGAAATCCGTGAGGACGGCTGCTACTACGTGGACAAGACCCCGCTGGCGCTGCAGCTGATTGCGCAAGGCAAGTATTACTTTTTGTCCCGCCCGCGCCGCTTTGGCAAAAGCCTGTTTTTGGACACGCTCAAGGAACTGTTCGAGGGCAATGCGCCGCTGTTCCAAGGCCTGTATGCCGAAACGCGCTGGAATTGGTCGGTCCAATTTCCGGTGCTGCGCTTCAGCTTTGGTGGCGGCGTCGTACGCGATGCCCAGGACCTGCAAGGCCGCATCGACTCTCACCTTCGCCGCTTTGAGGAAGCCCACGGCCTGCATGCGGTGGACGCCAGCCTGCCCGAGCGCTTTCGCACACTGATCCTGCAGCTGTCGGCAAAAGCAGGCCAGCGCGTGGTCGTGCTGGTGGACGAATACGACAAACCCATCCTGGACAACATCGAGCACCCCGAGCAGGCCCGCGCCATCCGCGATGGCCTGCGCGACCTCTACGCCGTCATCAAGGACAGCGATGCCCACATCCGCTTTGCCTTTCTGACCGGCGTCTCCAAATTCAGCAAGGTCAGCCTGTTCTCCGGCCTAAATAACCTGGAAGACATCACCCTGGTGCCCGAGTACAGTGCCATTTGCGGCTATACCGATGACGACGTGGACACGGTGTTTGCCCCCGAGCTGCCAGGTCTGGACCGCGACGAAGTCCGCCGCTGGTACAACGGCTACAACTGGACAGGCGATGCGGTCTACAACCCCTTTGATCTGCTCCTGCTGTTTCGCAAACGGGTCTTTCGCCCCTGGTGGTTCGAGACCGGAACCCCTACCTTCCTGGTCAAACTGCTCGCCCAGCGCGGCTATTTCACCCCCAACCTGGCCAAAGTCCATGCGGGCGAGCACCTGCTGTCCACCTTTGATGTGGATGGCATCGCCAACGAGGCACTGCTGTTTCAGACCGGCTACCTCACCATCCACGAGGTGCGCCAACCCATCCTAGGCCAGTGGGTGTACACCCTGGGCTACCCCAACCGCGAAGTCGAATCCAGCCTCAACGCCAGCCTTTTACCGTGGATGGGGGCAGACGAATCCGTCGCCTTCCAGCAGCGCCTGCGCCTGATCGACCTGTTGCAGGCCCACGACGTGGGCAGCATGCGCGATTTGTTCCACGCCTTCTTTGCCAGCATCCCGAATGATTGGTATCGCAACAGCCCCATCGCCCAATACGAAGGCTACTGGGCCAGCGTGTTCTACAGCCACTTTGCGGCGCTGGGCTTGGACATCGTGCTCGAAGATGTCACCAACAAAGGCCGCATCGACATGGCTGTGCGGTTTGAGGGGCATACGTATTTGTTCGAGTTCAAGGTGGTGGAACTCGTGCCCGAAGGCAAGGCCCTGCAGCAGCTCAAGGACCGGGGCTATGCCGACAAGTACCGTGGCGCCGGCCCCGTGCACCTGATCGGCGTGGAGTTCAGTAAGGACCAGCGCAATATCGTGGCGTTTGATGTTGAGAATTTGCATCAAAACAGCCTCTAGGCCAATCAATACCAGCGGTATGTCAGACAAGGTAATTGCTGGAACGATGTTGTTTGAAGGGCATACTTACCCGTTCGAGTTCAAGGTGGTGGAGCTGTTACCTGCAGGTAAGGCCCTGCCGCAGCTCAAGGACCGGGGACGTTGTCGTGGCGTTTGGCACGGGGACTTTGGAATGAAAAAGAGTGTGAGTACGAGGTTCGTATGTTGAATTTTTTGGTGACCTTGCCATCGCGCATGAAGATGGCGCTGCTGATGGCACTGGATTCCGTGTTGGTGCCGTTGGCGCTCTGGGGGGCGTACTGCCTGCGCTTGGGCGAGTGGTACACCAACGCCACGATGGTGTCCTGGCTTTCATTGATCTTGGTGATCTTGTCCATCCCGGTGTTCATTTGGCAGGGGCTGTACCGCACGGTCACCCGGCACATTCGGGAGTCCGGGTTTTGGCTGATTGCCCGCGCGGCGGGATGGTCGGGCCTGGTGTTGGTGGTGGCCACGTTGCTCCATGATGACCATTGGTTCATCCCCCATTCGCTGTTTGCGATTTACGCGATGTTGCTGTTCATCTTGCTGGTTGCCAGCCGTGTGACGGCGGCTTTGTTGCTGGGGGGCAGTACCAACAGTAAAGGCGCGCCGGTGGCAATTTACGGCGCGGGAGAGTCGGGTCAGCAACTGGCGTCCACGCTGCGCCTCGGTCAAGACTACATGCCGGTGGTGTTTCTGGACCGCCATCCCGAGCTCAAGGGGCGCACGGTGGATTCGCTGCATGTGTTGGATCCGTACCGCGACGACTTGGTCAAAGCGCTGCAGAAGTTGGGGGTGCGCGAAATCCTGCTCGCCATTCCAGGCTTGGATCGCGGACAGCGCCGCTCGATTCTGGAGCGGCTGGAGAAGTTGGCCTTCCGGGTGCGCACGGTGCCGTCGATGGAGGACATCCTGTCGGGCAAGGCGCGCCTGGATCAGCTGGAGGAAATCAGCGTGGACGATCTGCTGGGCCGGGATGCGGTGCCCGCGCTGCCGGGCCTGCTGGACCGCTGTATTCGTGGCCGGGCGGTGCTGGTGACCGGGGCGGGCGGATCGATCGGTTCGGAGCTGTGCCGGCAAGTCTTGCAACAGGGGGCATCGCGTCTGATCCTGCTGGAACATTCCGAGGTCGCGCTTTATACGATCGAGTTGGAATTGCTGAAAATGTTGCCCAACTGTGCGCCGGGCACGCTGCTGGAACCGGTGCTGGGGTCGGTTCAGGATGCCGCCTTGGTCGATCGGCTGTTCAGCGAATACGACATTGACACCGTTTATCACGCGGCCGCCTACAAGCATGTGCCGATCGTGGAGATGAATCCCTTTCAGGGCATTCGCAACAACGCCCGGGGAACGATGGTGGTGGCCGATGCGGCCTTGCGCCATGGGGCCAAACATTTCGTCTTGATTTCCACGGACAAGGCGGTGCGTCCGACCAATGTGATGGGCGCCACCAAGCGGATGGCCGAATTGGTGGTGCAAGCCATGGCGGCCGAGGGCTCGAAAACGGTGTTCAGCATGGTGCGTTTTGGCAATGTGCTGGGGTCGTCGGGGTCGGTGGTGCCCTTGTTCCGCAAGCAGATTGCCGCAGGCGGCCCGGTGACGGTCACGCACCCGGAGGTGACGCGGTATTTCATGACCATTCCAGAAGCCGTCCAACTGGTCATCCAGGCAGGCGCGATGGCCACAGGCGGCGAGGTGTTTGTGCTGGACATGGGTCAGCCGGTGCGCATCGCGGACCTGGCGGCCAAGATGATTCACCTGAGTGGTCGCCGCGTGCGTTCAGAAGCGGAGCCCGATGGCGACATTGAAATCAAGGTGACCGGCTTGCGCCCCGGAGAGAAGCTATACGAGGAGTTGCTCATCGGGGATGCTGTGGGCGGAACGCAACATCCCCGCATCATGCGGGCCAACGAGGATTTCCGTCCCTTGGCCGAGGTCCTTGCAGTGCTGGACCGGATGGAGCAGGCAGCAGCCGCCCACGATGAAGATGCACTCAAAAACCTGTTGCAGGCGTGGGTCTCGGGCTATCAGCCGTCGGCGCCTGAACCATCACTACCGGCCATTTCGCAGCACCGAGCCACTCCCATCCTTCCAGTGCTTGCGCGCGTCGGCGTATGTGTTGGTTAAATGACCAAGTTAGTGGAAAAATTCTTATTTTTTTGGGCCCCAGTGTTAGACTCGACACAATTTTTTTGGAGTAACACCATGCGCAAAATGCTCGCTCGTCATGTGGTTGGTTTGGTCGTTTCGGTCGCTGCGGTTTCTGCCTTCGCGCAGTTCACACCCAACATGGGGTTTGCGGCCCTGAAGACAGAAGTGGCCAAGCAAAAGTCCGAAGGCAAGTCTGCGGCCCAGATTGCCCAGGCTGCAAAGGCTATGGGCGCAACCAATGAAAGCCAACTCACCATGGTGATGTTGTCTCAATTTGGCACAAGTGCTGCTGCTGAAGTGGTGTCTGCGGTGATCAGCAGCTTTGGTGCCAGCGACACGGTGGCCAGCAATGTGGCAGCTGCGGCTACTTCGGCCGGCGTCGCTCCGTCGGTGGTGACTGTGGCTGCCATCGCTGCAGGGGCCAATGTATCCACCGTGACTGCTGCCACGGCTGCCGGCCCAGGCACCGGTTTGGGCGGTAATGCTGCTCAGGCGCAAGCGCCTGCCGCCGGGAATACAGGCAATGCTGCTGCCGGTATTGGCGGTGGTTTCTCGGGCGGCTCCGTGTTTGGCGGAACGGGCGCCTCTCCTTTCTCTTCCTTGGGCGGTGGCGGCGGTGGGGCCACCACGGCAAGCCGCAACTGATCTTTTCTTGTCGTTTTTCAAAGGGCAGCGTCAAGCTGCCTTTTTTATGTCCCTTCCCGCTACCTGATCCTTTGAATGGCTACATCCTGGCTGTCTTCCAGTCGTTCCGATCCCCACGCCGAGGTACATGACAACCTGGCATTTGCCGCGCTGCTGTTGTTGCTGGTGTGGGTGCCCATTCCCCTGGGCAGCAACCGTGTCTTGCCTGCCGCCGTGATGGTGGCGTGGTCGGTGCTTGTTCTATTGGCCGTGCTGTGGGCATGGCGGTCGCGCTTGCCTGACTTGGGCGGGCGGCTGGCGACGTTTGCCGTGCCCGCTGTTTGCCTGATTTTGTTGATGGGCTGGGTGTGGTTGCAGACCCTGCCTTTGCCTGGTGCGCTGCTGCAATGGTGGTCGCCGGAAGCGTTTCGGGTGCAGCAGGGGGTCTCAGCGGTGCACACCATTTCATTGGATGTGAACCAGACCCGGTTGTATGCGGCGCTGACGGTGGGGTATGCCTGTGCGTTCATGGCCACGGTGGCTTGCGTCCGTGACCGGGGTCGGCTCGAAAAGTTGGTGATGGTGATGGTGCTGACCGCGCTGGTGCAGTCGGTGTTGGCCATTGTGCTGCTGGCAGTCAAGGCCCGGTATTTCGTTTTTTACACGGAGATCCGTCACGCAACGGCAGTGGGGACCTTTGTCAATCGCAACCACTTTGCCGGTTTCCTGGAAATGGCCTTGTCGGTGGGCGTGGGGTTGATGGTGGCCCGGGTGAGCCACAAAACGCAGCGCCTGAAAACCTGGAAAGACCGGGTCGTGGCAGGCTTGCGCTTCATGCTCAGCAACAAAATGGTGCTGCGGTTGATGCTGGTGATCATGGTGATTGCGCTCGTGCTGACACGCTCGCGCATGGGCAATACCGGGTTTTTCGCGGCGATGCTGGTGGTGGGCGGCGTGACGCTGGTGCTGACGCGGCGCTCGGCTCCGGCCATGGTGGCGCTGATCACCAGTTTGCTGGTGGTGGATGTGGTGATCGTGGGCACTTGGGTAGGCCTGGAGAAGGTGACCGAGCGGATGCAGGGCCCCCAGCTGGCCCGTGATGTGGATTTCCGCGCCGATGTGGCCTTGCATGCCCAAGACCTGGTCGCGGACTTTTGGCTGACGGGTTCAGGGGCGGGATCGTTCTACAACACCTATTTGCGCTACCGCAGCCTGATGGAGGGGTATTTCGACCATGCCCACCATGACTATCTGGAGCTGTGGGCGGATTTTGGGCTGATCGGTCTGTGCCTGTTCGCGGTGCTGGTGCTGTCCACCGTCTGGGTGAGCCTGGTCAATATTCGCCGGCGTCGCAGTGCCTTGCCACGGGGGATTTCGTTTGGGGTGTTGATGGCCATCGTGGCCATTGCCATTCACAGCTTTGTGGATTTCAACCTGCAGATTCCGTCCAACGCGCTGTGGATGGTGGTCATTTTGGCGATGGGCTGGGTGTCCTATCGCCTTCCGTCGGCGGCCGGACGCTCGCGTACGGGGGATGACCAGCTGCCCGTGACTCTTCGCCCATGAGGTCTTGCCATGACACTGCGCAAACAACTGTTTCTGACGCTTTCCTTGTTGTTCCTGATCGTGCTGGCCGGGCTGTTGTTGCTCAATGTGAAGGGCACGCGCGACTACCTGGAAGCGCAACTGGGCTCGCATGCGCAGGATGCGGCCACCTCGCTGTCGCTGCGTCTGGCGCAGGTGATGGGGCGCAATGATCCGGTGCTGACCCAGCTGCAGGTCGATACGGTGTTTGACCGGGGGTATTTCCAGAAGGTGGTTCTGGTCGATCCGCGCGGGGAGGTCTTGCTGTCGCGCGAGTTGTCCGCGAAGGTGGGGGAGGTGCCGCTGTGGTTTTCCTCGGCCTTTGCACTGAACCCGCCGGGGGGAGAGGCGTTTGTCTCTTCGGGCTGGCAGCAGTTGGGCAAGGTGGTGGTGAGCAGCCAGCCCGCCCATGCCTACGCATACCTGTGGTCTAGCTCCAAGGAGCTAGCGGCGTGGATTGGCGCGGTGTTTCTGCTGGCTTTGGCGCTGACCCACGGCTTGTTGAAGGTGATCTTGAACCCTCTGGGCGCGATTGAACGCACGGCCAAGGCAATCCAGGACAAACGCTTTGAGCAGATCGAGCACCGCCCCCGCGCCCGGGAGCTGGCCCGGGTGGTGCGGGCGATGAACGAAATGTCGCGCCGCATCGCGGACATCATCAATGCCGAAGTCGCACGGGCCGAGGGGTTCCGGCAGCAACTGATGCGCGACGAGGTGACGGGCGCGGACAACCGCAACAGTTTCGAGTTGCGCTTTGAGGCCTTGTTGAACAACCCGGATGCGGAACTGCATGGCCACCTGATTGCCGTGGAGCTCAATGGCCTGAAGCAGTTCAACCAGGAGGTGGGTTACCGCGAAGGGGATGCCTTGTTGCGGGGCATTGTCGAGCGCGGCACTCAGCTCCTGCGGCAGCCTGGCGCGCTGGTGGCACGCCTGAACGGCGGGCTGATTGCCTTTGTGAGCGTGCACCACGACCCAGCCCAGGCCACACGCATCGCCCAGGGGCTGCGGGAAAACCTGGCCACGTGGCTGTATGTCAAGGACAGGGAGCAGCGCTTGGCGTTCAGCATGGGCGTAGTCCCGTTTGGTCGTGAAGACCGCAAGGGCGATGTGCTGGCTCGACTCGACATGGTCATCGAAGCCGCGCGTCTGAAAGGCCGCAATCAGCTGGCGTTTGCGACCGCTGCCGATACCGGTCAGCTGGCGGATGCCTTGGGCTCCATGGGCTGGCGAGAACTGATTGAAAAAGCCCTCGCAGAAAAACGCTGGGAATTGCTGGTGCAGAAGGTGCTGCGCTTTAATTCCGGCCAGGTCGTGCACTGGGAGGCCATGGCGCGTTTGCGCGACCAGCAAGGAGAGCTGGTGCCAGCCTCTCAATTCATCCCGATGGCGACCCGCCACAGGTTGATGCCCTGGGTGGACCGGGCCGTTCTGACCCTGGTGCGCAATGTACTGCGGGAGCGCCCAGCCTTGGAGGGCCTGGCGGTCAACCTGTCGGCGCAGAGCGTCAGCGACCCTTCCTTCATGGGCTGGTTGGCGCGATACCTTAAAGACCTTGGCCCAGATGCGCAGCGCCTTTCGGTGGAATTGACCTGTTACGGTTGTTCGCAAAACCTGGACGCTGCCCGGGCCTTGGCCAAGGCCCTGCGGCTGGTGGGAGCCAAATTCGGCATCGACCGCATGGGGATGGACCCAATGGCGCCGCAGGTGCTGGTGGAGGTGCCGCCTGACTACATCAAGCTGGAGAGCGCGCCCATCTTTACCGCCGTAGGCGAGGCCAAGGCGGCCGAGTGGATGCGCTCCATCCACGCGCTGGCCCGCTCTCTGGACGCCCAAGTCATGGCTCAAGGGGTAGAAACGCAGGCCGAGTACGACTGGTTGCGCCCGACGCACGATGCCGCTCAAGGCTATTTGATTGCCCGTCTGGAAACCTTGCCTCCGGCGGCATAATTCATGCCCTGAACCGACCGCCGCGCGGCAACGTGCGGCGGTTTGCTTTTATACAAGTCATCACCATGAGCACCATTCCAATCACCAAGCGCGGCGCTGAGCTGCTCAAAGCCGAACTGCACCGCCTGAAAACCGTCGAGCGCCCCGCCGTCATCACCGCCATCTCCGAAGCCCGCGCCCAGGGCGACTTGAGCGAAAACGCCGATTACGATGCTGCCAAGGAGCGCCAAGGCTTCGTCGAAGGCCGGATTCTGGAAATCGAGGGCAAGCTCTCGGCTGCCCAGATCATCGATCCCAGCACCTTGGACGCTGGTGGCCGCGTGGTCTTTGGTGCCACGGTGGAGCTGGAAGACGAGGACACGGGCGACACGGTCAAGTACCAGATCGTCGGCGAGGACGAGGCTGACCTGAAGTTGGGTTTGATCAATATCTCCAGCCCGATTGCCCGGGCGCTGATCGGTAAGGAAGAGGGCGATGTGGCGGAGGTGCAGGCCCCGGGGGGCGTGCGTCGCTACGAAGTGGTCGCGGTCAGCTACCAGTGAGTCCTAACCGGCTGCGCTTGGCTCGCCTGCTGGCTGCCGTGTGGTGGGTCAGTCTCGGCACCATGGGGTTTTTGGTGGTGCCCCTGCTGTTCAGGCACCTGCCCAGTCCCGCCATGGCCGGTGCGATGGCGGCCAAATTGTTTGCAGCACAGACCTGGGTCTCGCTGGCCTGCGGTGCAGGGCTGTTATGGATTTTTAAGCAAAAACAGCCTCTAAGCCAACAAAAACCAGCGGTGTTTGCTATCTTTTTGATAGTATTTGGCCTGTTGATGGCTGCTTTAGTGCACTGGGGTGTGGCCCCGCGCATCGTAGCCCGCGAGAACCTGCGTCTTTGGCATAGCCTGGGAACTGTCCTGTACGCTTTGCAATGGCTCAGCGCGCTGGCCTTGTTCTGGCGCCTGGCCCGCCCGACCGAGCCACACTGATCTCACTCGCGCCAGTGCTGTGCCACCCACAGCGCGGGGCGGATATAGCGAAAGCGTCGGTTGCGGCGACCTGCCAGCGCATCCGGCGGATTGCATTCCCCATGAAAAATCACCACGCGAGCACCCGGCGGCACTTCAGGCGCCGCCCAGAAATTGCGCGGCCAGCGGGGAATGCTGTGGTACTTGAAGCTGGGGCACCAGTCCTTGGGCCAGTACGCGAGCTTGCCCTGCTTGTGCAGAAAGTCCGACAGGTAGGCCTGCTCGTTGCGGAACTGGCGGCGAATCTCGTCAAAGTGCTGGCGAAAATAGCTCAGCACCTTCGGGTGGGCACCGATCTCAAAGCGGTACACCGAGGAGTTGCCCGTGATGCGCCAAGGGCGCTTGTAGTCATGAATGATCAGAAACTCGCCGGGCTGGGTGAAGAAGTCGTCCAGCGGGCCAGTAATGACCACGTCCACGTCCAGAAACAGGGCAGTGCCTTGCAGGCCATACAGGTCCTGGCTGAAGGTCACCAGCTTGGTCCAGCCACGCTCCGGGATGCCGGGGGGCAGGTCCAGCGGCGGAATGGGAAAGCAGCGCACTTCAGGACGTATGCCCTCGGTGTCATCGGTCAGGCAGACGAAGTGGAAATCTCCCTTCAAATGCCGTCGCACCATGCCATAGAGCCGATTGACATATTCGGGGCCATATTTGCGGCCCCATTTCATGCAAATCACATGGCGCGCTGGCGCCTGTGGGGAGCTTGCCGAGGGCATGGCACTCAATCGGCTTGCTGCTTTTTGACCGATTTTTGCTTCGGTTTGGCGCGCTTAATTTGGCCGCCAGAGGTCAGCCGCTGGTTGCCAAGCACCCGCAGTTGCTTGACCTCTGGCCGCTGGCCGCCGCGCTTGCTGAACTTCAGCACCTTGACATCGCGCGGGCCGGGTTTGCGGTCTTCGTCTGCAACGCGTTCCTTGCTCACCGGGGGGCGCCAGAGGATGAACAACTTGCCGATGTGTTGCACCGGCGCAGCGTTGAGTTCGTCGGCAATGGTGCGGTACATCGCTTCGCGGGCTTCGCGGTCATCGACGAAGGCGCGGACCTTGATCAGGCCGTGGGCGTTCAGTGCATGGTCGATTTCTTTTTTGACGGCGTCCGTCAGGCCATCGCCGCCAATTTGGACCACGGGGTCGAGGTGGTGGGCGTTGGCGCGATGTTCCCGGCGCTCGGTCGGGGTCAATTCAATGTGAGGCATGGACCGTATTATCGAGCTTGAAAGAAAAGTGCATGAAAGTTAAAACCCAAAGCAAGAAAGTCAACAAGGCGTGGCTGAACGAGCATGTCCACGATCCTTATGTAAAGCTGGCCCAGAAAGAGGGCTATCGCTCCCGGGCGGCCTATAAGCTCAAGGAAATCGACGAGCAATTTCAGCTCATCCGTCCCGGTGCCACCGTTGTAGACCTGGGCTCGACACCCGGCGCCTGGAGCCAGTATGTGCGCCGGCGCCTGTCGCCCGAAGGGGCTGCCGTCGGTCAGCTCAATGGTTTGATGCTCGCGCTCGACATCCTTCCCATGGAGCCCATCGAGGGCGTGACGTTTTTGCAGGGGGATTTTCGAGAGCCCGAGGTGCTGGCGCAGCTGGAGGCGGCAGTGGCCAATCGCCCTGTGGATGTGGTGGTTTCGGACATGGCGCCCAATCTCTCTGGCATTGCCTCCGCCGATGCGGCCCGCGTGATGGACCTGGTCGAGCTGGCCGTGGATTTCGCCAACCAGCATCTTCGCCCCGAAGGCGCCCTGGTAGTCAAGCTGTTCCATGGGGCGGCGTATGACCCCTTGGTCAAGCTGTTTCGAGATACCTTTAAGGTGGTTAAGCCCTTCAAGCCCAAGGCGTCGCGGGACAAATCTGCAGAAACTTTTCTGATCGGCATCGGTCTGAAAAATCCCCGCTGAGTCCTTCCCTTGGGTCTGAACCCCTTCCTGATCCTTCCTAAACCCTTGTCAGGGGCATGGATGCAAGCCGGCGTACCTTGGGTGGGCTGGGTTGAAAGACCTAAAATGCGCCTCCACCTTTGTTTGGTGTTTCCCTCTTTTTTGACTGGAGTCTCTCTTGAATAACCAGTGGTTTTCCAAAATTGCCATCTGGCTGATGATTGCGATGGTGCTGTTCACGGTGTTCAAGCAGTTTGACACCCGGGTGGGTGTCGGTGCCGGCACGGTGGGCTATTCGGAATTCTTGGAAGAGGTGCGCAACAACCGGATCAAAAGCGCCACGATTCAGGAAGGCCCCGGGGGGAGCGAGATTGTGGCCATCACCCAGGATGATCGGCGCATTCGCACCACGGCTACCTATTTGGACCGGGGCTTGGTGGGCGACCTGATCAACAACAACGTCAAGTTCGACGTCAAGCCCCGCGAGGAGGGCTCCTTGCTGATGACCCTGCTGGTGAGCTGGGGCCCCATGTTGCTGCTGATTGGCGTGTGGGTGTATTTCATGCGCCAGATGCAGGGCGGTGGCAAGGGTGGTGCGTTCAGCTTCGGCAAGAGCAAGGCCCGCATGCTGGACGAGAACAACAACCAAGTTACCTTTGCGGACGTGGCTGGTTGTGACGAGGCCAAAGAAGAGGTCAAGGAGGTCGTGGACTTCCTCAAAGACCCCCAAAAGTTCCAGAAACTGGGTGGCCGTATTCCTCGTGGCCTGCTCTTGGTCGGCCCTCCTGGCACAGGTAAAACCCTGTTGGCCAAGTCGATCGCTGGCGAAGCCAAGGTGCCGTTCTTCAGCATCTCGGGTTCCGATTTCGTGGAAATGTTTGTGGGCGTTGGCGCGGCCCGCGTGCGCGACATGTTCGAGAACGCCAAGAAGAACGCGCCTTGCATCATCTTCATTGACGAAATCGATGCGGTCGGTCGCCAGCGTGGCGCCGGTCTCGGCGGTGGCAATGACGAGCGCGAACAAACCCTGAACCAGATGCTGGTCGAGATGGATGGCTTTGAGACCAACCTCGGTGTGATCGTGGTGGCCGCCACCAACCGTCCCGACATTCTGGATGCAGCCTTGCTGCGCCCAGGCCGTTTTGACCGCCAGGTGTACGTAACCCTGCCGGACATTCGCGGTCGGGAACAGATCCTCAACGTGCACATGCGCCGCATTCCGGTTGGCCAGGACGTCAACCCGGCCGTCATCGCCCGCGGCACTCCCGGGATGAGTGGCGCCGATTTGGCCAACCTCTGCAACGAGGCGGCGTTGATGGCCGCCCGGCGCAACGCTCGCATGGTGGAAATGCAGGATTTTGAAAAGGCCAAGGACAAGATCCTGATGGGCCCTGAGCGCAAGAGCATGGTCATGCCGGAGGAAGAGCGCCGCAACACGGCCTACCACGAAGCGGGGCATGCCCTGATTGGCAAGCTACTGCCCAAATGTGATCCGGTGCACAAGGTCACCATCATTCCGCGTGGCCGTGCTCTGGGCGTGACCATGAGCCTGCCTGAGAAAGACCGCTACAGCTACGACCGTGACTACATGCTGAACCAGATCAGCATGCTGTTTGGCGGCCGGATCGCCGAAGAGGTCTTCATGAACCAGATGACCACCGGGGCCAGCAATGACTTCGAACGGGCCACCCACATTGCCCGCGACATGGTGACCCGCTATGGCATGACCGAGGCTCTGGGCCCCATGGTGTATGCCGAAAACGAAGGTGAAGTGTTCCTCGGCCGCTCGGTCACCAAGACCACCAACATGAGCGAGCAAACGATGGAGAAGGTGGATGCCGAGGTGCGCCGCATCATCGATGAGCAGTACGCTTTGGCCCGTCGTTTGATCGAGGAGCACAGCGACAAGATGCACGCGATGGCCAAGGCCTTGCTGGACTGGGAGACCATCGACACCGAGCAGCTTGACGACATCATGGCTGGCAAGCCGCCCCGTCCACCGAAGGACTGGACACCCCGCGCCCCCAGTCCAGGGGGTGATAGCAGCACTGGCGGCGGTTCAACTGCGGTGACCAGCGATCCGACGGCACCCACGGCTGCCTGATTCACGACGGTTTTGTTCTGACACACCAACGGGGCCCGCAGGCCCCGTTTTGCATGGCTGGCATGTCGCCAGCGTTTTGGAAGCATTTTCTATGGATTGGCAAACTTCCCGTTTTCGCATCGACCTGCGTTCGCCCAAAGTCATGGGCATTGTCAACATCACTCCCGATTCGTTTTCGGACGGTGGACGACATGCCGATGTGCGTTCTGCCATGGCCCATTGTGAGCGCTTGCTGAAACAGGGGGCCGATATTCTGGACATTGGCGGAGAGTCCACCCGACCCGGCAGTCCACCGGTCAGCCTGGCGGATGAACTGGCGCGGGTAGTGCCTCTGGTTCAAGAGGCGGTCAAGCTGCAAGTGCCCATCTCGGTGGACACCTACAAGCCTGAAGTGATGCAGGCGGTCCTTGACTTGGGGGCTGACATCATCAACGACATCTGGGCCCTGCGCCAGCCCGGTGCCAAGGCCGTGGTGGCCTCTCATCCCAGCTGTGGGGTGTGCCTCATGCACATGCACCGTGCCCCTGTGACCATGCAGCAAGCCCCCATGGACGGCGACGTGGTGAAGCAAGTGCTCTCATTTTTAGAGCATGTGGCGCTTGATTTAAAAGGGCTAGAGGTCAAAAAGGACCGTATTGTTCTGGATCCTGGCGTAGGTTTCGGGAAAACGGTGGCTCAGAACTTTGCTTTGCTGGCGCATCAGGCCCGGTTTGTGGAAGCGGGCTATCCCGTGTTGGTGGGATGGTCGCGTAAGTCTTCGATTGGCGCAGTGACAGAGCTGCCTGTCGATCAGCGCATGGCGCCCAGCGTCGCAGCCGCCTTGTTGGCGGTAGAGCGGGGCGCCCACATTGTGAGGGTGCACGATGTGCAGGAGACGGTTGCAGCGTTGAAGGTTTGGCAAGCTATGTGTGATGAAGAGAAGAGAATGGATACACTTTAAATGTATCAATTTAACTAAAAAGTGCGTTAAGACGCCGCTCCCTCAACAAGGAATCATCAACATGGCTGCTAAGTATTTCGGCACCGATGGCATTCGTGGCACCGTCGGAATATCCCCCATTACTCCCGATTTTGTACTAAGGCTTGCGCATGCCGTAGGTCGCGTACTTCGTCGTACGGAAGAGCGCCCAACGGTCTTGATTGGCAAAGACACCCGCATTTCAGGCTATATGCTGGAAAGTGCGCTGGAATCAGGTTTCAACTCGGCAGGGGTGGATGTGGTGCTCTTGGGACCCTTGCCGACTCCTGGGGTGGCTTACTTGACGCGTGCCCAGCGCGCCAGTCTTGGGGTCGTGATCAGTGCGAGCCACAACCCTTATCCCGACAATGGGATCAAGTTTTTCAGTGCCCAGGGAACTAAATTACCGGACGCTTGGGAAGAAGCGGTGGAAGCGGCTCTGGAAGAGCCGCCCGCCTGGGTAGCGTCGGCCGGCCTGGGGAAAGCCAGGCGCTTGGACGATGCCGCTGGGCGCTACATCGAATTTTGCAAAAGCACCTTCCCCCAGGATCTGACGCTCAAGGGCTTGAAGATTGTGGTGGACGCCGCCCATGGCGCCGCTTACCAGGTGGCACCCAAGGTGTTTCATGAATTGGGCGCCGATGTGCTCTCGATTGGCTGTTCGCCCGATGGTCTGAACATCAATCACGAAGTCGGTGCCACGCATCCGGATGCCTTGGTGCGAGCGGTGCGTGCGAATCGTGCGGATTTCGGCATCGCGTTGGATGGGGATGCCGATCGCTTGCAAGTCGTGGATGCCGAAGGCCGCCTTTACAACGGCGACGAGCTCCTCTACCTCATGGCTTCCGAGCGTATGGCTCGCGACGAGCATGTGCCTGGTGTGGTCGGTACCCTCATGACCAACATGGCGGTGGAGGTGGGGCTGCGGCAGCGGGGGGTGAAGTTTGTCCGGGCCAAGGTGGGCGACCGCTATGTCTTGGAAGAGTTGCATCGTCACCGCTGGATTCTGGGCGGGGAGGGCTCAGGCCATCTCCTGGCGCTGGATCGCCACACGACTGGCGATGGGTTGGTCAGCGCTTTGCAGGTCTTGCAGGCGTGTGTGCGCAGCGGGGAGAGTCTGGCCAGCCTGCTTGGAGACCTCCAGCTCTATCCGCAGGTGCTTGTCAATGTGCACCTGGCACCAGGGCAGGACTGGAAGGCCAATACCGCCCTGGCATCGGTGACCCGTGAAGTGGAAGCCACCCTGGGCGATAAGGGGCGCGTGCTCATTCGTGCCAGCGGTACCGAGCCCGTGTTGCGCGTGATGGTGGAGGCGGTCGATGAAGCGCAGGCCCATGCTGCTGCCCACCGGCTTGCCGAAGCAGCCCGTGGTGGCTGAGGGCTGTCGGTGGGTGTCATACGCCTGACACCTTGACGACATCGGCTTGTCAATGGTGGTCTCCAAACTTGGTCTTAGAAATTCCGGGTGCCAGTCTGCCCCGGGACTCCTGTCCGTTCCAAGCCATGTTTTCAAGGAGCCCGTCCATGAACGAATTGCCCAGCCCCACTTTCCCTCTTTCAGCGGACACTGTTTTGCCTCGGGGGACTCTTCATCGGGCCTCCTCGCCAATTCGTACAGAGCTGTCTCGGAACATTGAAGCAGGCATCCTGGTCTCTTGGGCGCGCCATTTGGATGAAGTGCGCGAAGCGCAGAAACTGAGGTATGACATCTTCGTCCGCGAAATGGGCGCGAACCTGTCTTCTCCAATTCCGGGCCATGACATCGACTTGTTTGATGACTACTGCGAGCATTTGATCGTCCGCGATGTAGCCACGCAGCAGGTGATCGGCACCTACCGCGTCCTGACACCTGTGCAGGCGCGCCGTGTGGGTTCCACCTATAGCGACACAGAATTTGACCTCACACGCTTACGAAATCTGCGCTCGCGCATGGTCGAACTTGGGCGCAGCTGCGTTCATCCAGACCACCGCCACGGTGGGGTCATCATGGCTTTGTGGAGTGCTTTGGGAGGCTTCATGGTGCGCAATGGCTTGGACACCATGATAGGTTGCGCCAGTATTCCCATGCTGCACAATGGGCTGATCAGTGGTGATGTTGCGGCCAGCATCTGGAACCAGCTGCGCCAAACACACCTAGCACCCATCGAATACCAAGTCCTGCCTCGCTTGCCTTTGCCCGTCGAACAGTTGGACGGTAGCTTGGTTGTTGAGCCTCCGGCGCTGATCAAGGGCTATTTGCGCCTTGGGACGAAAGTGCTGGGCGCACCCGCCTGGGACCCAGACTTCAACTCTGCCGACTTGCCGATGCTAATGCGCCTGGGAGATTTGCCCTCCCGTTACCGTAAGCATTTTTTGGGTGCATGACCCACGGGGCTGAGGTGGGTTGTGACATTTTTGCGTCACGCAAATGTCATCTTCGTGTCAAATAATTGGGCATCCAATTTCGACAGTCTCATTCCATGTCTGCCCCAATCCACTCGCCTTCTCCTTCTGTGCAACCGGTTTTGGAGATGCTGGAATGGAACCGCGCTCCGGACATCTTCATGAATTCCTTGCATCCTGCCGACGAGCCTGTTTCCAAAGATCCATTCGCCTCTGTCTATCTGGACCGAGACCACAGCATTCTGGCTTTCAATGAACGCGTTTTCGATTGGGCGCTGCGTGACGACGTGCCCTTGCTAGAACGCCTGCGCTATCTGTGCATCGTTTCTTCCAACCTGGATGAACTTTTCGAAGTACGAATGGCGCCGCACATTACCGCTGCCCTGAATGGGGACAGCAAGGGGCCCTACACACAGGCCAGTTTTGAGGCCCTGTCACAAAAGATCCATGACCTTGTCGCGCGCCAATACGCTTTGTACAACGATGCCTTGATACCCGCCTTTGCACAGCATGGCATCCGGATTGTTTCCCATGGCGAACGCAACGAGGCCCAGCGGCGTTGGGCCCATGAATATTTCACCCGCGAAGTACGCCCTCTGTTGATTCCCATCGGACTGGATCCAGCCCATCCCTTTCCGCAGGTGGCCAACAAGTCACTGAATTTCATTGTCCGCCTGAAGGGACAGGATGCCTTTGGGCGTGAAAATGAGATTGCCATCGTCAAGGTGCCCCGAGCCTTGCCACGTCTGATTCGGATGCCCACCAAGATTTCCGCTGGAGAGGTCGCTTTCGTCAGCTTATCCAGTATTGTTCGTTCCCATCTGGAAGAGCTTTTTCCCGGCCGCGAAGTGACGGAGTTTTCTCAGTTTCGCGTGACTCGAAATTCGGACTTGGCGGTGGACGAGGAGGACGTTCGCAACTTGCGCATGGCCCTGCGCCAGGAGCTGCAGCATCGCCACTACGGCCAGGCGGTGCGGCTGGAAGTGTCTTCTGGTTGTTCGGAATTTCTCTCGGACTTCCTGCTTGCCCAGTTTGGTTTGCCGCCTGCGGCCCTGTACCGTGTCCAAGGGCCCGTTAACCTGGTGCGCCTGACGCAGCTGGTGGATTTGGTGAACAACCCTGCATTGTTGTTCCCAGCTTGGCGTCCCACTTGGCCCCGTCAGATCCAGGCCGGGGTCTCATTGTTTGAGCAAATTGCCAAGCGTGACATCCTGATGCACCAACCTTTCGAGAGCTTTGATGGAGTGCTTGCTTTCCTGCGCGAGGCCGTCAATGACCCACAGGTGTTGGTGATCAAACAAACCATCTACCGTACAGGTGCCGATTCGGAAATGATGGCTTTGCTCAAGGAGGCTGTGCACCGGGGCAAGGAAGTCATGGCGGTGGTGGAGCTGAAGGCGCGTTTTGATGAGGAGGCCAACATCAATTGGGCGGAAGCCCTGGAGTCGGTTGGCGCCCAGGTGGTGTACGGCGTGGTCGGCTTGAAAACCCATGCCAAGATGTTGCTGGTGACGCGGCGGGAGGGGCGCGCCCTCAAGCGCTATGGCCATCTCTCGACAGGAAATTACAACGTTAAGACGGCCCGTCTTTACACCGACCTGAGCTATCTCACGGCGGATGAAGCCATCACGGCGGACATGGATGGGGTCTTCAACCATTTGGCGAGCCAGAACCGTCCCCCCAGATTGCGTAAGCTGCTGCTGGCACCTTTTCATCTGCACCATCGCATGATTGAAAAAATCGAGGCGGTTGCCCAGGCGGCGTTGGAAGGGAAAGACGCACGGATCGTTCTCAAGATGAATGCACTGACCGACCCTGAATTGATGCGTTCCCTGATCCGCGCAGGTCAAGCCGGCGCGCACATTGACCTGATCGTGCGAGGGGCCTGCATGCTGGCTGCTGAGGTACCGGGGATGACCGATAACATTCGTGTTCGTTCCGTGATTGGACGCTTCCTGGAGCACACCCGCGTGTTTTATTTCCGCGCTGGTACCCATGAGGACGTGTATTTGTCCAGCGCTGACTGGATGAACCGAAACATGATGCGCCGTGTTGAACTGGCGTGGCCAGTGACCCAGCCCGATTTACGGCAGCAGATCGTGGACGAATGTCTGGTGGCGTATCTGCATGATGATCGTGATGCTTGGCGTTTGCTTCCCGATGGTACCTACCAACGTGCCCCCAACCCTTTGACGGGCGCCAGTGCTCAAGCCGCCTTGATGGGGCGCTACAGCCCCGTTACCAGTCGCTCACCTGCACAAGGAAAAGTCTGATGGACCTGATTTTGTGGCGCCATGCCGAGGCATTCGACAACGAAGATGGCCTGATGGAAGACCTGGATCGGCCGTTGACCGTGCGAGGGGAAAAACAGGCAGCCCGAATGGCCATCTGGCTGAATCCGCACTTGCCCCAGGGCCTGCGGGTTTTTGCAAGCCCCGCTCGCCGTACGGAGCAGACGGTTCAGGCTTTGGGGCGCAAGTACAAGCTGCGTGCGGAACTGCTGCCTGATGGGCAAGGCTCGGACCTTCTGGGACTTGTCCAGTGGCCAAAGATGCAAGGCCCCGTGTTGGTGGTTGGCCACCAGCCGATGCTAGGCCAAGCCGTTTCACAAGCCCTGGGTCTGTCGAGCCCAGAATGCTCAGTGCGCAAAGGCGCGGTTTGGTGGTTGAGGCACCGGCACCGTTTGGACGCCGATCAGACCATTCTGGTCGCAGTGCAGTCACCAGAACTGCTCTCCTGAACTGCAGTGCGCCCCCTGCTGAGTGAGGGGCGCTTTGCAGGAGCCGAAGCCCCAGAGTGGGGCTGTATGGTTTACTTTTTGCCCGATTTGGCTTTCGTTTTTTCAGTCACTTCAGCGATTTTTTCGGACCGTGGACGTCCTGTTTTGATGGCGGGTACAGCGCCCATCGCTTTTTTCAGCGCTGGATCAGACAGTCCCGACAAAAGTTTGATGCCGGCACGAAGCAGCTCGCTTTTCTTGGCAGGGTGTCCCAACTGGGCCGTGCGCTGCTTGAGCAAATCCAAGACCACATATTCGTCTTTGGGGATCGTGAAGCTGTCGCGTACCAGCTTGCTTTTTTTAACCTTCAGTTCTTTGTCATGGTGGTTCGCTGTCTGGCTGGGGGGGGCAGCGTCTGGTGCAGCAATCACGGCCGTCTCGGTGTCGGAAGGCTTGCGCACAGACCGTTTGGCAGCCATGGGCTTTGCCGGTGTGGGGGGCACTGTTGCAGCGGGTGCGACGGCCGGAATCGCTTCGGATGGGGCAATGATTTCAGTCATGAAATAAAACGATATAAACGATTATTACAGTTTACTGGCCAATTTCACCGCGTGTCAACGGTCACTTCCCATGCGGTTTTCTGCCACGCCAGCATTTCTTCACGCAGCAGGTGGGCCGACTGCGGGTATGCCTTTGACCAGCCTGACCGTGTTTGTAGCGCAAATTGACTGCCTTGGAATGCAAGGTCGATCCCTTCCAGGTCTGGCTCCCGGCGTGCATGACACAAGGCCACGGCCAAGCGCAGGCACAGCAGTTGTTGCGCGAAGACAGCATCCTCCAGATCCGTATCGAGTTTCCGAACGCGGCCCTTCTGACCCAGTACCAGCATGCCCAGGCGATGAAGCTCTGGTACCGAGAAGCCTGCGATGTCTGTGTTGTCGAGGATATAGGCACCATGCACGTGGTAGTCGCTGTGGGAGATCTGACAGCCAATTTCATGCAGCGCCGCTGCCCACTCCAGTTTGCGCTGGAATGCAGGATCACTGTCAGGCATGAGTTGTTTGAACAGGGTCAGTGCGGTCTGCGCTACGCGCCTGGCCTGTGCGGTGTCCACCCCAAAACGCTGTTGCAGACTTTGGATGGTGCTTGCACGCAGGTCGGTTTCCGGGTGTTCTCGATCCAGCAAATCGAAGATTGCTCCTTGGCGCAGCGCTCCTTGGGCGATATGCATCGTTTCGATCCCCAGCAGGTCAAAAACCGCACGTAAGACGCTCAAGCCACCGCCAATCACGGGGCGTCGTTCGTCTTTGAGGGCGTCAAGACGTACCTTGTCTGCACTTTGTGCGCGGAGCAGACGTTCATAAATCCAATCCAGGCCTGCCCGGGTAATTTTTCCCTCCGGTTCACCGGCTGCGGCCAGAATGTCACCAACCGCACCGACCGTCCCGGAGGCGCCATAGCAGATGTCCCAATCGCTTTTCCGGAAGCTGTTCAGAGCCTCGTCCAGCACTGCGGTGGCCGCAATTTCGGCAGCCAGGAATGCCTGGGGGGTGAACTGGCCGTCCGGGAAGTAGCGACTGGACCATGCCACGCTTCCGACCCGGAACGAGGCCATTTCACCTGGCTTGAAGCGCTGTCCCAAAATGAATTCTGTAGAGCGTCCACCAATGTCAATCACCAGTCGTCGCTCGCTGGACTGGGGCAGCAGACGCGAGACTCCCTGGTAAATCAGCCGCGCCTCTTCCGGGCCAGAGATGACATCGATGGGGTGTCCCAGGATGGCGCTGCCTTTGGCGAGGAAAACGTCACGATTGCGCGCTTCGCGCAAAGTCTGGGTTGCTACCGCGCGCACTTGTGCTGTACCGAAGCCTTGCAAACGCTCTCCAAAGCGGGCAAGACATGCCCAGCCGCGTTCCATGGCTTCCAGGGTGAGGTTGCGTTCTTCATCGAGTCCGTTGCCCTGTCGAACAGCTTCTTTCAGGTACTCCACTCGGTGGATATGGCCATGCTCGTAGCGTCCGATTTCAAGGCGAAAGCTGTTTGATCCGAGATCGACAGCGGCTAGCAGGGTTCCGTTTTGCATGGTGAATAGGTGAGGGAGCAACGTGCAGTAAAGGCTTTCAGGATAGCACTTCAATCGGGAGTTGATAAAAACGGTATATACCGTAAATTCTTTTGGTTACAGAACGATGACATGATTGTTTTGTCATTTTTCTGTCACAGACGCTCTCTACAGTAGCGCTTGTTTTTAACCAAGAAAGGTTCCTGTCATGAGCAAAATCTGGGCGCAAGTGTTGACAGCAAGTCTGTTTTCCGTGGGTACGCTGGGGGCTACATTCGCCCAGCAAGAGGTCACGGGGGCTGGTGCCACCTTCCCTGCACCCTTGTATGCCAAGTGGGCAGCGGAGTACAACAAGGAGACTGGTATCAGGGTGAATTACCAGTCCGTTGGCTCCGGCGCTGGTTTGCGCCAGATTGAAGCAAAGACCGTCGCGTTTGGTGCTTCCGATATGCCCCTCAAGGACGAAGATCTGGAGAAAAAAGGACTGATCCAGTTTCCAACGGTCATTGGCGGTGTAGTGCCTGTGGTCAACATCAAGGGCATGGCTCCTGGTCAGTTGAAACTGAGCGGTAAGCTCCTCGGTGATATCTACTTGGGAACGATTACGAAGTGGAACGATCCTGCCATCAAGGCTATGAATCCCGATGTGCCACTGCCCGATGCAGACATTTCGATCGTCCGTCGTGCGGATGGCTCTGGCACCACCTTCATCTTTACCAACTATCTCTCCAAGGTGAATCCGGACTGGAAGGCGAAGGTTGGTGAAGGCACTGCCGTCAACTGGCCTGCCGGTGCTGGTGGTAAGGGCAATGAAGGGGTTGCTGCCTACGTGGGTCGTCTGCCGAACTCGATTGGCTATGTGGAGTATGCCTATGTCAAGCAGAACAAGATGACCTACGTGCAGATGCAAAACGCCGCAGGTAAGTTTGTGAAGCCGGATGACGATGCCTTCAAGGCAGCCGCTGCAGGTGCAGTCTGGCCCAAGAGCTACTACTTGATTCTGACGAACCAGCCTGGCGACGCCACCTGGCCTATCACCAATCCCACCTTTATCCTGATGCACAAGTCCCAGGAAAAGCCGGTGGATGCCAAGACTTCCCTCAAGTTCTTTGATTGGGCTTTTAACAAGGGTGATTCGGTAGCGGCTGACCTCGACTATGTTCCGCTGCCCAAGGCAGTCAAGGACATGATCAAGAAATCCTGGGGTGAGATCAAGGACCAATCTGGCAAGCCTGTCGCTCTGAACTGATCACTCTTTTAACGGGGCTTACCATGGGTGGGTCCCGTTCTGGTCTGCAACTTCAAGGGCATCTTGTGTCTTCGCTACCCTTACCCTCAAAAAATGCTGCCGCCCCCTTTGTGGATGCGCGGCGAGTGACTCCGCCTGGCGCGAAGCCTCTGATCACAGGTCACATGGCTGACCGAATCTTCGGTTTCTTGGCGCGCTCTGCTGCAGTCCTGACGCTGTTGCTGCTGCTGGGAATTTTGTTTTCCCTAGTCCTGGGCGCTTGGCCTTCGATCCAGAAATATGGCCTGAGCTTCTTATGGCGCAGTGTCTGGGATCCCGTGCAGGATGAGTACGGTGGTCTGGTGATGATCTACGGCACCTTGGCCACATCCGCCATTGCCTTGCTGATTGCCGTGCCTGTGAGCTTTGGCATTGCCCTGTTCCTGACCGAGTTGTCGCCTGCTTGGTTGAAGCGTCCTTTGGGGACTGCAATTGAATTGCTGGCCGCTGTGCCCTCGATTGTGTATGGCATGTGGGGGCTGATGGTGTTTGGCCCGTTACTGGCCCAGTACGTGCAGCAACCTTTGCAGTCACTTTTGGGTGGTGTTCCGTACCTGGGGGCCTTGGTGTCTGGTCCCCCAGTCGGTATCGGCATTTTGTCTGCGGGTGTGATCCTGGCGATCATGATCATCCCCTTCATCGCCTCGGTGATGCGGGACGTGTTTGAAGTCACTCCCCCCTTGCTCAAGGAGTCTGCTTACGGTCTGGGCTCAACCACTTGGGAGGTGATGTGGAAAGTGGTCCTTCCGTTCACCAAGACGGGTGTGCTGGGCGGGATCATGTTGGGCTTGGGGCGTGCTCTGGGTGAGACCATGGCAGTAACCTTTGTGATTGGCAACATGAATCAGCTCAATTCCTTGTCGGTGTTCGAGGCTGCGAACAGCATCACATCGGCTTTGGCCAACGAATTCGCGGAGGCAGGCGAGGGCTTGCACCAGGCTTCCTTGATTTATTTGGGATTGGTTTTGTTCTTCATCACGTTTGTGGTGTTGTCGTTCTCCAAGGTCCTGCTGATGCGTTTGCAGAAAAATGAGGGAGCCCGTTCATGAGCACCACAGCATCCAAGGGGTCGGTAACCCCAGAACTTCAAGTTCAACGCGCGGCACGCTACCAATCTCGCAAACGGATGAACCAGTTGGCACTGGCACTTTCGCTCGCTGCGATGTGTTTTGGTGTTTTTTGGCTGATCTGGATTTTGTGGGAGACCGTTCGGCTGGGCGTAGGTGGGTTGAGCTTTGCCGTTTTCTCTGAAATGACGCCGCCGCCCAATGAAGAGGGCGGTGGTATTGCCAATGCACTGTTCGGCTCTTTACTGATGGTGATGTTAGCCACCTTTGTGGGGACTCCCATTGGGATCATGGCAGGTGTCTATCTTGCCGAGTACAACAACAAAGGCTGGTTAGCACCGACCGTGCGCTTTGTGAATGACATTCTGCTGTCGGCCCCCAGCATCGTGATTGGTCTGTTTGTTTACGCGGTCGTGGTGGTCCGGATGCGGTCTTTCTCCGCACTCGCTGGCGTTTTTGCCTTGGCCCTGATCACCATTCCTGTGGTGATCCGCACCACCGAGAACATGTTGATGCTGGTTCCTGCCAGCTTGCGTGAGGCTGCCTATGCGCTGGGAACGCCCAAGTGGAAGGTGATCACTTTGGTGACCTTGCGTGCGGCCCGGGCTGGCGTGATCACCGGCGTACTGCTAGCGGTTGCCCGCATTGCTGGTGAAACGGCGCCCTTGCTCTTCACTGCGTTGAGCAACCAGTTCTGGAGTTCCGATATCACCAAACCCATGGCCAGTTTGCCCGTCACTATTTTCAAGTTCGCGATGAGCCCTTATGAAAATTGGCAGCAACTCGCATGGGCTGGAGTGTTCATCATCACATTGGCGGTATTGGGCCTCAATATCTTGGCTCGCGTGCTGACCCGTCAAAAATAAATTAGGAAGATTTCATGCTTTCCAATCCCAATACCGCACAGAAGTCCCCCGCCAAAATTTCGGTGCGTGACCTGAATTTTTATTACGGGAAGTTCCACGCCCTCAAAGGCATCAACATGGACATCCCAGAGAACAAAGTCACGGCCTTCATTGGTCCGTCTGGGTGCGGTAAATCTACCTTGCTGCGCACCTTCAATCGCATGTTCGAGTTGTATCCCGAGCAGCGCGCCGAAGGTCAGATCATCCTAGATGGCGAGAATCTGTTGACCAGCAAACAGGACGTTGCACTGATCCGAGCGAAGGTCGGCATGGTGTTTCAAAAGCCCACGCCGTTCCCGATGTCTATTTACGACAACATTGCGTTTGGTGTGAAGCTTTTTGAGAGCTTGAGCGCTTCTGAAATGGATGATCGTGTTGAATGGTCGTTGCGCAAGGCGGCTCTGTGGAACGAGGTCAAGGACAAATTGCATCAAAGCGGTTCCAGCCTTTCGGGTGGCCAGCAACAGCGTCTGTGCATTGCCCGTGGCATTGCCATCAAGCCTGAAGTGCTTTTGTTGGACGAGCCTTGCTCCGCTTTGGACCCTATCTCCACTGCCAAGGTGGAAGAGCTGATCGTGGAGCTCAAGGCCGATTACACCGTGGCCATTGTGACCCACAACATGCAACAGGCGGCCCGTTGCAGTGATTACACCGCTTACATGTACCTTGGTGATTTGGTGGAGTTTGGTGAAACCGAACAAATGTTTTTCAAGCCCCAGCGCAAGGAAACGGAAGATTACATTACCGGCCGTTTCGGCTAAGGAGTCAGTGGGATGCCAGATAAACATCTTTCATCGCAGTTTGATGCGGAATTGAATACCGTCTCTGCCAAGGTCATGGAACTGGGCGGGCTTGTCGAGTCAGAAATTGGCCAAGCCATTTATGCCTTGTCTCAATTCAGCCTGGAAGCCGTGGAGCAGGTGGCCGAGTTGGAGCAGCGTGTGAATGCCATGGAAGTTGAAATTGACCATGAGCTGTCTTCCATCATTGCCCGGCGTCAACCTACGGCCCGTGACCTGAGGTTGTTGGTCGCTTTTTCGAAGGCGACCGCCAACCTGGAGCGCATGGGCGACGAAGCCAACCGCATGGCCCGTATGGTCAAGTCGATCATTGAAAGCGGAGCCTCACGCCTCTTGCCAACCTCTGATTTGCGCGTGGCCGCCGATCTGGCTTCCGGCCTGCTGCGCAAGGCACTCGATGCTCTGGCACGTCTTGACACTCACGCGGCAGTTGCCATCCTGAAAGAGGATGATCTGATCGACCGAGAATTTGATGGTTTCGTGCGTAAGCTGATCACCTACATGGTCGAAGACCCAAGAACCATCTCGGCAAGTCTGGATTTGCTGTTTTTGGCCAAGGCAATTGAGCGTATTGGTGACCACTCTAAAAATATTGCCGAGCTGATCATTTATTTGGTTAAGGGTAAAGATATCCGCCATTCAAGCCTGAACGACATTGAGTCCAGTCTTCTCTGAGCACCTATAGCGCATGAAGAAAATTCCCCGTGTTTTGATTGTGGAGGATGAGTCTCCCATCGCTGAATTGATCGCAGTCAATCTTCGGCACCATGGTTTTCAACCCATTTGGGCCGAAGACGGTGACTCTGCCCAACGGGAGCTTGAGACGTTGGTGCCAGATGTGATTCTTCTGGACTGGATGCTCCCTGGACAGAGTGGTTTGTCTTTGGCGCGCAAATGGCGAGCCGACAGTCGAACCAAAGCCATTCCCATTTTGATGTTGACGGCTCGGGGCGATGAGCCAGACCGAATCGCAGGCCTGGATGCGGGTGCGGACGATTACATTACCAAGCCGTTTTCGACGCAGGAACTCATGGCTCGGATCCGTGCCGTGTTGCGTCGTCGGGCACCTGAAGAGATCAACGAGCGTGTGGAGATCGGAGGGTTAGTACTGGATGCGGCAACCTACCGTGTCACTTTTCAAGGCCAGCCTTTGAAGGCGGGACCGACCGAGTTCAAGCTGCTTCACTTTCTCATGAAGCATCCTGAGCGAGTCCACAGTCGTTCCCAGTTGCTGGACAGGGTCTGGGGCGACCATGTGTTCATTGAAGAGCGAACCGTCGATGTACACGTCAAGCGCCTTCGGGAAGCCTTGGGTGCTGCGGGAAGCATGATTGAAACGGTGCGTGGTGCTGGCTATCGCTTCACTGCGCAACCCGAATCTTTGAAGCAGGCGGCACTTTGACTTCTCGCCACTGCGACTCGCACAGGATCTGTGCCTCCCCAAACTTGGATTGACCATGCCGCAACGTATTGTGTTTTTCCTGTTTGTTCAAGTGTTGGGTGCAGTCCTCGGCTGGTTTCTGCTCCCCGCTTGGGGGCCACTTGCAGGACTTGCGCTGTCGATTTGGTCGTGGTTTCTGGTGGATCTGTGGCGGGCTAGGCACGTGATTCGCTGGCTGCGCGAAGGCGATCTCCAGTCTGTGCCTGCCGTGGGTGGGCTTTGGGGAGAGTCTCTGGATCGCGCGCGCCGCTTGGTGCGCCAAGGCGCCCAGCAGGTAGAGCTCAGTCAGCGCCAACTGGAGGCGGTCCTGGATGCCTTGCAGGCGGCGCCCACCGGCATTGTCCTGCTCGACCAGTTGGGACGTATTGCCTGGTCTAACCAAGTGGCAGCTGGACACTTTGGCTTTGACATGGCACGTGACCAGATGCAATCCATCAGTAACTTGGTGCGTGATCCTGAATTTCACAGCTACATGGCAGCACAGGTTTACACCCATGGGGTGGTACTGCAGGCGCGGGGCAGTACACCGTTGAAACCGTTGCGCATTTCTGTGCATCTGCATCCTTATGGGGATGGCCATCGTTTGATGTTGTCCCGTGACGTCACCGCACTGGAGCAGGCAGATGCCATGCGGCGTGATTTCGTCGCGAACGTATCCCACGAGATACGCACCCCCCTGACAGTGCTCTCAGGATTTGTAGAGACTTTGCAAACGCTGCCCCTTGATGCCGAGGAGCGCGGGCGGTATTTGCAAATGATGGCGCAGCAGGCATCACGGATGCAAAACGTTGTGCACGACTTGCTGGTCTTGTCCCGCCTGGAGGGGAGTCCTCCACCTGGGATGTCGGAGTGGTTTGAATTGCGCTCCTTGATGCAACGCTGTGAAGACGATGCCAGGGCGCTGTCATCGTTATTGACGAAAAACGCGCAGCCCCATCGGCTCACCTTTCCTTCGTCGGACTTGTTCGGTCCCGAGGATGCTTTGGCGGGTTCGGAAACGGAGTTGCAAAGCGCACTCTCGAACTTGATCAGCAATGCCGTGCGCTACACGCCACCTGGAGGAGCTATCACTGTCACTTGGCACTGCCGTGATGATGGCCGTGCTGTTTTTTCGGTGCAGGACACTGGACCAGGAATTGCACCCGAGCATATTCCCCGCCTGACAGAGCGTTTTTACCGCGTGGACCGCAGTCGCTCCCGGGAAACAGGGGGCACCGGCCTGGGTTTGGCTATCGTGAAGCATGTGCTGCAGCGCCACGGCGCCACACTGGAGATCGCCAGCGTCCTGGGGCTGGGCTCCACGTTTTCTGTGACTTTTCCTGCCAGCCGTGTCCGTGTCCGTGTCCGAGTCGCTACGGCCGCGTAGTAGTACGGTCTGCGTCACTGGGTTCATGCTCGGCAGGGAGCTTGGTGCTTCCCATATTGGCAGTCGCTGCATCAGGGGCATTTCGACGCATCAGCCACATGGCATCGTCCTTGTCCGTGGGGCGTTCAATCCGTGCGGCCAGCGTCCAGTCGCTCATACTCAGTTCGCTGGAAGGGTGTTGGAGGTAGCCGGGCGTGGTGACCAACCAGGGACACGTCGTACCAGTTTCTGGCCTGTGCACCGTAAAAGGTCCGTGGTGCAGCAGCGCTGCCACCTGTGCACGGCCAAGCCCGAGGCTGACAAGACACCCGGGCTGTGCATCGGTTGCCTGCTTCAAGCGGTCAATTTGTACGGTGTAGCTTCTTGCGTGATCCAAGAGTGGTAACCAGAGGGTGGTTAGCAGCAACCAGCACAGCCCAGCGCCGCTGGCGGGGAGCACCAGTGTTTTCCACAGCGGGGTCCGGTGTCGTGTGGTTCGCCACCATACCAGTGCTGTCCAGGCCAGGCTCCCCAGCAGGGCGACGGCGGTAGGCAAAAGCTCCAACTGCGGCACAAAACTTGGTGCCAGCTTCGCGATGTTGGCCGCCGGCTTTGCGGGAAACCCGGTGTGCATCGCAATCCAGATGGTCCAGATGGCCAACACGGAGAGGCTGAAAAACAGCAGCGTGAACCATTCAATCCAGCCCGCCATGCTGCGCTTTAAGGTCGGTAGAGCAAAGGCGGCCAGCATGGCCAGTGGGGGCAGCCCCAGCAGCAGGGTGCGATCCGCAGGGGGCGTCAGGATGGTGGCTGTTATTACGACAGCGGTGAACCACAGGGGATAAAACAGGTGTGGGTACTGATGGGCATCGCGCAGCTGGTGTCGCCATTGCCACAGTGTCCACAAGGCCAGTGGCCATGCGGGCCATCCAAACCAGATGGCCAGTTTCAATAGGCTGTCCCATTCGTTGCCGCCCCACCCCGGTATGGCCAGTTGCCACCGCCACAGGTGCAAGCTACCAGCAAGTCCGATATTAAAGAGGAAGAGCCCCAGGGTGACCACCTGTTGGCGCAACGCAATACGCGCTTGTGCGCGAGCACCGCCCTGGAGTCCCAGGCTGGCCAGTCCAAAGAGCAAGGACAGAGCGGGCGCTCCGGACAGAGTCAAACCGGTATGGCCCACCAGCAGTGCCAAAGCCGCCTTGTGGGGGTGTGTGGTCTTGGCCGCAATGGCATAGAGCAGGGTTGCCGTGAAACACAGCTGCGCTAGGTACACGCTGGTTTCATGTCCGCGCTGTGCCAATCCTAGGCATGCAATCAATGCCAGCAGCGCGCCATCGGCGACAGCGCGGGCGTAACTGATCGGTTGCGCCTCGCCGCCAAAGGCAAATGCGACAGGCTGTGCGCCTGGATGGCGTGCAAAGTGGTAAGTAGCCCACCAGGTCATTGACAGGGCTAGCGCCAGAAATCCGATGAAAGGTATCCGGGCGGCGACTTCCGCAGGCAGCCAGGCTGGCGCCCATTGGATGGCCAAAGCGCCCAGCCAATAAGGCAGAAGGCCATTGGCATCGACGGGCATTCCTAATAGTTCGGGGGCCAGCCAGTTGGTCCGTCCTTGCGCCAGTGCTTGCATGTAGCCCAAGGCGGCCATGTCCATGCTTTTCCACGGAGCGCGGCCAAAAAATCCAGGGAGTACATAGGCCATGCACAACAGCAACAAGGCCACCCGCGGCATCGCCTTGGCTGCCTGGTGGGGAACGATCGCGGGTGTGGGCTGGTTCACGGAAGCTGCTGGAAAACGAGGGCAAACAAAAAGGCAGCACGGTTGCCCGGGCTGCCTTTCTCTGCAATGCAGGCGCTTACTTGGCGGCTGTCTTGCCGAAGCGGTTGCGGAAGCGCTCCACGCGGCCGCCCATGTTGTCCACCGACTTTTGGGTGCCGGTGTAGAAGGGATGCGATTCGCTGGAGGTGTCCAGCTTGAACAGGGGGTATTCCTTGCCTTCGAAGGTTTCAGTTTCCTTCGTGTTCACGCAAGAACGGGTCACGAACTTGAAGCCGTTGGACAGGTCCACGAACAGCACTTCGCGGT
>CAZQXQ010000002.1:0-50025 GCA_964597235.1 uncultured Burkholderiaceae bacterium
AGGCCAGCGTCCAGGGGCTGCCCGAGAAGCCGATCAGCGGCACGCGGCCGTTGAGCGCGCGGCGGATGCTGGTGACGGCATCGAACACATAGCGCAGCTTGTCCATGTCCGGCACGGCGAGTTGATTCACCGCCGCCTCGTCGCGCACCACCTGGGCAAAGCGCGGACCCTCGCCTTCGGCAAAGGACAGGCCCAGGCCCATGGCGTCGGGCACGGTGAGGATGTCGCTGAACAAAATGGCCGCGTCCAGCGGAAAACGCTCCAGCGGCTGCAGCGTCACTTCGGTGGCGTAATCTACATTCGTGGCCAGCCCCATAAAGCTGCCGGCTTTGGCGCGCGTAGCCTTGTATTCCGGCAGGTAGCGGCCGGCCTGGCGCATCAGCCACAGGGGGGTGTAGTCGGTGGCCTGGCGGCGGCAGGCACGCAAAAAGGTGTCGTTGTGCAGGGGGGCGAAGGCGGTGGAAGTCATGCGGGCGATTGTCGCAGGGTGGCTGCGGGCCGCTTTTGGGGCGTCGCGTCGCCCCCGTGGGACACTTCAGGCGCGTCGCAAACCTGGTCCCAGAAAAAACTAACCCCGGGTTCATCACCAGACTCGTTGGAATCTGGGAGAGGAATCGCCCGGGGACTGCGCGCGAAATGTAGCACACCATCGCCACCGATTCGCAGCTTCACAGCTGCGTCTGGAGGGCATCACCGGGAGGTCCCTCATGTCATCGCCAAGTGCCATCAGCCAAGCTGCATCTGCCTGCACTATGACCATCACCTGGTCCGAGGTGGAGGCGGCTTTTGCCCCCGAGCGCTTGGCCCCCTACCTTCACCACACCGCCGGCAATCGGGACAAGGCCCTGGCGCTGTACCTGTGGAACATTGCCCTGTGCGAGAGCCTGTACCCCTTGCTCAACTTCAGCGAGGTCACTTTGCGCAATCGTTTCCATCAGGTGTTGAGCCAGCATTTCCAGCGGCAGGACTGGTATGACGACACTTGGCTGGATCCACGGGATGCCGCCAAGGTCGCGGAAGCCCGGCAGAAAATTGCCCGCCACCGGCTGGCCCCGACCCCCGGCCGGATGGTGGCCGAGCTGACTTTTGGGTTTTGGACCAGCTTGCTGGATGTGCGCTACGAGCGCAGCCGTACCCTGTGGCCTGTGCTGGCTCCCAAAATCTTTGCCCATGCCCCACGCAGGCTGCGTACGCGCAAGGACCAATCACCTTATGCCGCGCAGCTGCGTACCTTGCGCAACCGGGTGTTTCACCATGAGCCGGTCTGGTACTGGCCCAACCTGGCCGCCCTGGTCCGAGAGTCAGAGACTTGGCTGCTGTGGTTGCAGCCGGAGGTTGCCCGTTTGCATGGCTTGCTGGATCGTTTTCACAGCATTCATGCGGCAGGACCTGAAGCCATGCCCCTCGTCCAGGCGGTTTGATGGCCTTGGCGCTTCAAACACCGCCCAAAGCCAATGGATACCAGCGGTAGTAGCTATCAAATTGTTAGCGCTGCGGCCTCACAACCAGGTGCCGCCCTGGCGCTCGTCGGGCTCGTTGAAGTTGCTGGCGTCGAAGCCGTGGATCCAGCCCAGGTGGTGCAGCATGGCGTCGTGCGAGGCCAGGCGGGCGTCGCGCTGGTCGCGCAGCTCGCCGGGGGGCAGGTGCAGCATGTCGCCTGTGGTCACGGAGGCGTAGGTCACCTTGCGCGCGCGGCCCCGGCGCAGGCGTTCGTAGCGCTCGAAGGTCTCGGCAATGGGCGCGGAGCCAGCGGCGGCGATGCAGTCGGCCAGCACCACGGCGTCTTCAATCGACTGGTTGGCGCCCTGGCCATGGTGTGGCACCAGCGCGTGCGCGGCGTCACCCAGCAGCGTGACCCGGCCCTTGCTCCAGCGGCCCAGGGGCATGCGATAAACCATGCCCCAGCGCTCGTTCACGGTCTTGAGCGTGTTGGAGGCAATCATTTCCACCAGGGCGGGGTGCCAGTCCTTGAACAGGCGCAGCTGCTCGCCGTCGTCGGCGTGCTGGATGGACTTGCGCACCGGCCAGGTCGTGGGCGTGCGCTCGACCAGGAAAAAGTTGATGTCGCCCTTGCGCTCGCCGCCAATCGGGTAGTGCAGGCAGTGGCCAGACTCGCCCATCCAGAACTGGATGGCGGTGGGGTCGGGCATGTTGGGCATCTTGTCGATGGGCACGATGCCGCGGAACGCGGTGTAGCCCGCATAGACGTAGTCCTCGTAGCCCAGCATCCAGTTGCGCACGGCGGAGCGGGTGCCGTCGGCGCCGATGACGATGTCGGCCTCGGCTTTGCTGCCGTCCTGGAAATGCAGCACCACCTGCTCGCCGCTGTCGTCGATCTGCGCCAGACGCTTGCCCAGGTGGATGCGGTCCATGCCGACCTTGGCGCACAAGATGCGCTGCAACTCCGCCCGGTGGATGCCCAGGTAGGGGCCGCCAAACAGGTCGCGGTAGCTCTGGCCCGCGGCGTGCCGGCCGATTTCGTGGCCGGTCTTGCCGTCGCGGTAGATCAGGGCGGACACCTCGAAGGCCGCCGCCTCAAACTGTTCGGCCATGTCCCAGTGGTGGTAGAAAAACCGCGTGGCGTTGGCCGACAAGGCCACGGCGGCGCCCACTTCGCGCAGCTCTTGCGTCTGCTCGTAAATGTCCACCTCGATGCCATGCTGGCGCATCGCAATCGCGAAGGTCAGTCCGCCGATGCCGCCGCCGATGACGGCAATGCGCTGGATGGTGCGGGTGTTTTTGGTGTCTTTTGTGTCTTTGCTGCTGTGGTCGCTCATGGCCTTGTCTCCTGGTGTGCCGGGTTGCTGCAATGGGGCGCAACGATAGGGACACCGAGCGTATGCATCAATAGAAAAGGCGGCATACACGCCATGAGCGAGATGAATAGTGCGGGCAGGGTTTTGAGGTCAAATCGGGTGCCAGGCCAATGGAATCCAGCGGTACTAGCTATTAAATTGGGAGCGTTTGCGCCGCAAACTCCACAACGCTGCGCTGGTCTTTGCTGAACTCCACGCCCACCAGGTGGATGGGCTCGCCCCGGGCGCGGTACTTGTCGGCATAGCCCTTGTCGATCAGCTGCTGCAACGCCCGGCCCTCGGGCACCAGCTCGACGACCTTGAACTCGAACAAAAAGACCTGGCCGTTGAACAGCACCGCCATGTCGATGCGGCCCTTGTTCGTGGTGTCTTCCACGCGAATGTCCAGTCCCAGGCTGGCAAAGTAGGCGTAGAACACGCTGGCGTAGTAGCCCTCGAACTGGGCAATCGGGTTGTTGCGGTACCAATCGTGGGGGATGCTGGCAAAGAAGGCGGTGAACAGCGTTTGCAGCCCGGCGAAGTCTGTCGCTTGCAGCAAGCGGTAGAGCTGGCTGACCTGCGGGCCGGGGATGGATGGGTTGCCGCTCAGGCGCTGCAGCAGGCATTCGTTGAGGCTGGACTGCACTTCCAGATTGGGGTACTTGAGCGTGTATTCCGCCCGGCCCGGAATGCGCCAGACGCTGCCGACCGTGAGGTAGCCGGTCTGGAACAGCAGCGCCTCGGTGGCCATCAGGTCCACGTCGAAGGTGCCCAGCAGGCTTTCCTGGGCCAACATGCCTTGCAGCTGAGGAACAAAGGTGCCGCGCTCGGTCAGCACATCAATCAGGAAGGTGGGAGTGCCGGTCTCGAACCAGTAGGGGTGGAACTCCCGGGAATCGAACAACAGCAGCAGGTCGAAGGGGTTGTAAACACTCTCGCCCGTCCAGTTGTAACCGTTGTACCAGCGGCGGATGTCCTCGCGGTCCAGGCCAGGAAGCTCGGGGGCGAAGACGGTATCGACATCCGCATCGGTGTAGCCGCAGAGGCTGCTGTAGCGCGGATCGACGGTAATGTCCTTGAGATTGTTCAGCCCCGAGAACAAGCTCACCTTGCTGAATTTGGACACGCCCGTGAGCATGGCAAACCGGATGTGGGCGTCCTCGTCCTTGATCACCGAGTACAGATTGCGCAAGCCATCGCGCATTTCGCGGGCCATGTCGGGGGCCGTGAGGTTGTCCAGGATGGGCTTGTCGTACTCATCGACCAGCACCACCACGCGCTGACCCGACTGCTGGTGCGCTTGCCGAATCAGCTGGGCCAGCAGTCCGGGAATGTCCTGCCCCTCGGGCACGGGCAGCTGCAGGCGCTGGTAGTTGTCGATTAGCAGCAGCCGGATGCGGGTGTCCAGCGCCTCGCGGCTGGCCAGAACGCCCTTGCCAAAGCTGATGCGGATAACGGGGTGTTTTTTCGACCAGTCCCAGCGGGTCTCAGCGTGCAGCCCTTCGAACAGCACCCGGTTGCCCGCAAACAGCTCGGCCAGCGTGTCGATCAGCAGGCTTTTGCCAAAGCGGCGCGGACGGCTCAAAAAGTAGTACTTGCCCTCGTCGATCAGCCGCAGTGCCAGCGGTGTCTTGTCCACGTAGTAGTAGCCCTCCTCGCGAATTTCGCGGAAGGTCTGGATGCCGATCGGCAGCTTTTTGCGGGGCAGGGCGGTGGCGGTCATGCGGGGGATTGTCACGCGAGTGTGTCGTCCTCATCGTCCTCTGGCTCTGCGTAGCCGCTGCCCAACAGGGGTTTGCCCATGGCGGACTCGATCAGGCCCAGTAGCGCTGCCTTACGTTCGGCATAGAACGCATCGAAATCGTCCGTCCGAATCGCGCCGGTGGGGATGCGGTGGCTCGCCAGCAGGGCGTTCATCGCATCCGCATCGATGTTCACCTGCGGGTGTTGTTGCAGTCTGGCCAGATACGCCGAGGGCGCATCGCCGCCGATCATGCGGTTGGCCCTGGCGGAGATGGGTGTTTTGTTGACGATAGCGTTGTACCGGGCACGCGGGATGGGCGGTTGGCGGGTTTCGCACCAGTGCTGCGGGAAAATGTGGTGAATGTCCAGTGCCAGGTCTTCCTGGTGCAAATCCTGAATCTTGGCTTTCCAGAAGAAGTCAGCAGCTCCCTCGCGCAACACCAGCATGTTCAGCCCCTTGTACGCAGCGCTCAGCCGGGAGGTCAGGCGGTCCAGCCGGTCGGGGTTGAAGGTGGCGTCCTGCACCGTTCTGGGCTCGGGGCCGCTGTGCAGGATCCACTGCAGCAGGTCGTCCACATCGTTGGCAATGCGCGTTTCCACCGCGCCGCCGTACAGCTCACCCAAAACGCCGCACCAGTACCAGCGTGACAGCTTGTCCTTGATGACAGGCTCCAGCCAACGGTCTTCGATGATGGCCAGCACCGCCGCCAGCGGAGGCAGCTGGGTGCGGTAGGGCAGTTCGCGTGGCGCCCGCACTTGTTCCATCCGCAAGAACTTGGCCGCCCGGATAAAACCCGCCTCGGCTGGCGCGGCCCATGCCTGGTAATCGGCCAATTCCAAGGCCAAGATCGAAGCCCGCTTGGCACTGACCGGCGTGACCTGCTTGCCGCTCTTGCCTGTGGCCAGGTCGGCTTGGCGCAGTTTCAGGGTGTGCAGCATGCACACGGTCTGCAGGAAGTCTGTGGTTTCCACCTGTTCCAGCACGGGCTCTTTGCGCAGGCGGCCTTGCCGGGCATCCACCTTGCGCTCCTTGCTGCCGTACCAGTCGTCACGCAGGTTGTAGTTGTCGGCGGCAAAGGTGGCCGTCACCAGCTCGAACACATTCAGCGGCACGCCGCCCGTGTTGACCTTTTCAAACACCAGGCAAACCGCCTCTTTGCTGGTGGACTTGTGCAGCTTGATGACCGGCATCTGGTATTTGCGGAAGGGAATCAGCACCTTGTCGCGGAAGGCCATGTAGGTCTGAAATTTTTCGATGCTGATTTTGATGAGTGCTGACTCCCACGCATCGGACTCCATGGTCTGGTCGCAGGGGAAGTACATCTGCTCGCATTCCAGCTGCGTGGTGCTCAGGTCCAGGTCCACATCGCGGCCGAAGTTGGTGCGGTGCTTGCGGTCGGCTTCTACGGCAAACAGCGCGTCTTCCAGGCTGGCTTCTGGGTCCAGCGCGGTGGGAATGTGCCAGTAGTAGTGCCGCTCAATGGGCTTGCCCTTCTCCGTGCGGGTGGTGACTGCGGCGGTGAGCGCCAGCACCTGGGTCAGCGTGGTCAGGCGCTGTTGGCCATCCAGGATCAACTGCTCGGCGGCCGCTGGATCGGGGGCCGGCGTCACCCCTTCCACGCCGCGCAGCTGAAAGCGGGTTTCGCCACCCGTCTCCAGCAGCATCACCGCCCCCACGGGGAAGGACTTGGCCACGCTCACTAACAGGCTGCGGATGTGACTGTCGTCCCAGACCCAACCGCGCTGGAAATCTGGCAACTGAATCTTGCCCTTGGTGATGTCGTTCAGGATGTCTTGGAGCGGTAGCTTGGTGCTGTCGAAGGTGGCCATGTCGGTGTCTCCTGAGTGTGGATTCCAGTGATTCAAACGGGTGGGACTGTAGTGCCTCACACCCCCAGGCCGCGCCAGGCGGGGCCGGATTCGGTGGGGATGGCCTGCGCGCGGCCGAGGGTTTGGAGCCGGAGGTGCATTACGGGGGGCATACCGTAAAAAAAGCCCGCGCCGGGCGGCCCCTGGTGGATTTGTCGCAGGCCCCACGACCCTGGTTGCCAGGATGCAAAATGCCGTCCGCTGGAAGACAAAGGAGCCGCCATGCGAACGACCGTGACGATTGATGACGCCCTGTACCAAGAGGCCCTGCAGGTGGCCGAGCCGGGGATGGACAAGGCCGACCTGATCCGCGAGGCCATCAAGACCTTTGTGCGCGTTCAAGCCGCCAAGCGCCTGGCAGCCTTGGGCGCTTCCCAGCCCGACATGCCGGACATCCCCCGACGCCGCGAAGCCGCAGCGCAATGACCTGCGTGCTGGTGGATACCTCCGTCTGGGTGGCCCATTTCCGTGAACGCAGCCCCCCTTTGGTCGAGCTGTTGCAGCGGGATGCTGTCATGGTTCATCCCATGGTGGTGGGGGAGCTGGCCTGTGGCACGCCGCCATCGCGTGCGCAGACCCTGGCAGACCTTCAGCGCCTTCAGTCTGCCCAGCAAGCCAGCCTGCGCGAGGTCATGACGCTGGTGGAGCGCGAGCGCTTGTTTGGTCTGGGCTGCGGTTTGGTGGACCTCACGCTGCTGGCGTCCACCTTGATCACCCCGGGCGCCAGCCTCTGGACGCTGGACAAGCGGCTTGCCAGCCTTGCCGAACGCTTTGCAATCGCGTACCGGCCGGCGGTCCATTAGGCTCTGAAGCCTCCTCGCCCCTCGCGCTCAGTGCAGCACCAGCACCGGCAGTTTGCTGCGGGCGACGATCTTTTGCGTGTGGGAGCCGAACAGGAATTCTCCAACCTTGCCCCGTCCATGCGTGACCATGACGATCATGTCGCAGCCGGCTTTTTCGGCTTCTTCCATGATGGCGTGGTCCACCGCGTAGGCGGTGACCGACAGGCCGTTGAACGGCACGCCCGCGTCCTGCGCGCGTTTTTCAAACTGCCCCAGCAAGGCGCTGGAATGCGCCTGGTTCTTGGCCTCATGGGTCTTGATGCGCTCGGCGGACGCGGCTGCGTCGCCGCTCATGGTGTTGATCGGCAGATCGGGCTCCACCACGAATCCCGTGATGAGGGCGCCCAGCTGTTTGGCCAGGGCAATGCTGCCATCCATGGCGCGGTGGGACAGTTCCGAGCCATCCACGGGAACGAACAAATGCTTGTACATAAATCTCCTGATTTGGGATGTGTGAGGGCCAACATTCTGCCCGGGATGGGGCCATCCCGAGGGGGCAGAAAGCTTGCTGCAAATCAAGATGGGTGCTTGAAAGTGCCCAATGGGCATCACGGCCGATGTGGCTCCCCTGCGCAACCCGTAGGGTTGATGTAGCGCACGTGGCGCACCCTCACTCGTCGCAGACCTTGCGCGCGATGATTTCCTTCATGATTTCCGAGGTGCCGGCGTAGATGCGCTCGATGCGGGCATCGGCGTAGGCGCGGGCAATCGGGTATTCCTGCATGTAGCCGTAGCCGCCGTGCAGCTGCACGCATTCGTCGGTCACGCGGTCCAGCAGCTCGGAGTGCCAGAGCTTGCCGGCCGAGGCGCTGACCGAGTCCAGTTCGCCCGCCAGGTGGCGCTGCAGCAGGTTGTCGCAAAACGCTCGGCCGGCTTGCAGCTCGGCCCACAGGCCGGCCAGCTTGAAGCGGGTGTTCTGGAAATCGGCGATGCGCTTGCCGAAGGCTTTGCGCTCTTTCACATAGGCCTGGGTCCACTCAAACGCAGCCTCGGCGCGGGCCTGGCAGTTGATGGAGATTTGCAGGCGCTCCTGCGGCAGCTCCTGCATCATGTATTTGAAGCCCTGGTTCACCTCGCCCAGCAGGTGGTCGGCGGGGACGCGGACCTTGTCGAAGAACAGCTCGGCGGTGTCTTGCGCGTGCTGGCCGATCTTGTGCAGGTTGCGCCCGCGCGAAAAGCCGGGCATGTCGGCGGTGACCACGAACATGGACACGCCGCGCGCGCCCAGGGCGGGGTCGGTCTTGGCGGCCACCACCATCACCTGGGCGTTCTGGCCGTTGGTGATGAAGGTCTTCTGGCCGCTGATCACCCAGTCGTCGCCATCGCGCTCGGCGCGGGTGCGGATGCCGGCCAGGTCGCTGCCGGCGCCGGGCTCAGTCATGGCAATCGCGCCCACCCAGTCACCGCTGACCATCTTGGGCAGCACCTTTTGCTGCACGCTGGGCTGGCCGTAGTGGGCGATGTAGGGGGCCACCACCATCGAGTGCAGGTTGAAGCCCGGGCCGGTGGCGCCGATGCGGCACAGCTCTTCAGCCACGATGGTGTCGAACAGCAGGTCGGCGCCGGGGCCGCCCAGCGATTCGGGCAGCCAGCAGCAGAGCAGGCCGTTTTCGCCGGCTTTTTTCCACAGCGACAGCGGCACGCCGTGCGCCTGCTCCCATTCGGCGTGGAAGGGGGCGATCTCGTTTTCGCAGAAGCGGCGCACCTGGTCGCGGAAGGCTTCGTGCTCGGGGGTGAAGAAGGGGCGGGGCATCGGGGTCATGGGGATTCCTGCTGTCGGGAAAGTGAGTGAATCAAAACGGAGCGGATTTTTGCGGGGGATCGGGTTGATTGTCAATAATGATTGACAAATAATCCGGGCAAAATCCGCCCATGCAAACCACCGCCCCCTTGCTGCACCAGCTGTTGATGCAGCGCTCCCAATGGATGAACACCCGCCTGCTGGACCGCGCCAGCCGCCACGGCTACGGTGATGTGACCGATGCGATGGCGCGCATGTTCGCCCACCTGGCCAAGGGCCGGCCGCTGGGCTTGTCGGAGCTGGCCCGGCGCCTGGCGGTGTCGCGCCAGGCCGTGCACCAATTGGCCAATGAGGCCGCCGCCCTGGGCCTGATCGAGTTTGTGCCCAGCGAGAGCGATGGCCGCGTCAAGCTCCTGCGCTTTACGCAAAAGGGCTGGGCCATGTCGGATGCCGCCGTGCGCGAGCTGCAAACCATCGAGGCCGAACTGGCCGCGCAGATTGGCGCGGAGGACCTGGCCGCGCTCAAGCGCATCCTGGCCAAGGCCTGGTCGGCGGACGAAGGCGGCGCGGGCGGCCTGGGCGAGGGCTTCTGACAACCTGGGGAAAACCCTGAGCATTTGACCGTCAAGATGCCTTGACATCTTTGGGGTGGCGTCCAACAATCGCCTCCTGTCAAGTTGGATTGACAAATTGCGGGGCGGTTTCACGCAGTTGCCCCTTGTCGCATTCTGTTGTTTGAACGCCATGTCCACTGCCCTTGAAGCCCTGCGCCGTCAGCATGCGGCCCAGCCCGTTCCCCGGACCATGATGGACCGGCCCCTGCGCATCACCGACACCATGCGCCGGGCCGAGCGCCTGTTCCCCACCGTCGAAGTCGTCAGCCGCTACGGCCCGCAGCGCCTGGTGCGCAGTACCTATGGCCAGATTGGCGAAGACGCCCGCCGTCTGGCCGCCGCGCTGCAGGCCCAAGGCATCCAGCCCGGCATGCGCGTGGCCACGCTGATGTGGAACCACGCCGCCCACCTCACGGCCTACTACGCCGTGCCCGGCATCGATGCGGTGCTGCACACCCTGAACCCCCGCCTGTCGGCCGAGGAGATCGCCTACATCGTGGCCGACGCCGGCGATGCCGCCGTGCTCATCGACGACGACCTGCTGCCCCTGTGGGCCGAGGTGGAAAAGCATGTGCAGGTGCCGCTGGTGGTGGTGCACCGCCTGGGCGGCCCTGAATCTGCCGCCAGCCCGCACGAGGCCGGCCGCCTGGCCTGGCACGAGGTGCTGGCCAGCACCGCGCCGATGGCCGACTGGCCCGACCACCCCATCGACGAGAACGCGCCGGTGTCGATTTGCTACACCTCCGGCACGACCGGCCATCCCAAGGGCGTGGTGTATTCGCACCGCTCGGTGATGCTGCACGCGCTGGCTTCGGCCATTCCGGATGCGCTGAACTTTTCCGGCCGGGGCACGCTGCTGCCGCTGACGCCCATGTTCCACGTCAACGCCTGGTGCGCGCCGTATTCGGCCGTGATGCTGGGCATGCGCCTGGTGCTGAGCGGCCCGCGCCCCAGCAGCACCGAGATCGTGGACTTGCTGGCTACTGAGCGTGTCACCATCACCCTGGGCGTGCCCACCATCTGGACCGATGTGCTCGCCACCATCGAGGCGCAGCCGGACCGCTGGAAATTTGCGCCCAGCCTGGTCGTGCACTCCGGCGGCTCTGCGCCGCCGCCCGAGATGTTCCGCCGCTTTGACCGCCTGGGCATCACCATGCAGACCGGCTGGGGCATGACCGAATGCTCCCCCATGGGCAGCTTGGCCTGGCTGCGCCCCGAGCTGGCCAACGCGGACCCCGACACCGTGATGGCCGCCCGCAGCAGCGGTGGCATTCCGGCCTCGCTGGTTGAGATGCGCCATGTCAACCCCGACGGCCAGGTCCTGCCCTGGGACGGCCAGGCCATGGGCGAGCTGCAGGTACGCGGCCCCTGGGTGACGGGGGCCTACATTGGCCATCCCGCGCCGATTTCCGCGACCACCGAGGACGGCTGGCTCAAGACCGGCGATATCGTGGTGTTCGAGCCCAATGGTTACATGCGCCTGGTGGACCGGCTGAAAGACCTGGTCAAGTCCGGCGGCGAGTGGATCAGCTCGGTGGACATGGAAAAAGCCCTGTGCGACCACCCCGCCGTGCTTGAAGCCGGCGTGATCGCCGTGCCCGACGCCCACTGGGGCGAGCGTCCGCTGGCGCTGGTGGCCCTCAAGCCTGGCCAGGACGCCACGGACGAGGCCATCCGCACGCATTTGCTGGGCCGCTTCCCCAAATGGATGGTCCCGGAGCACATCACCTTTGTACCGGCGCTGCCCAAGACCTCGGTCGGCAAGCTCAACAAGCAGGCGCTGCGCCAGCAGTACGGCAAATAAGCGCCCTTTTTGCTTTTTTGATTTCCTTCTCACGAATCCCTTTTCAGGAGACTTTCCATGCAACTGTCCCGCCGCCACCTGATTCAAGCTGCTGGCGCCAGCGCGCTGCTCGCCGGCCTTGGCCGTACCGCTTTTGCCCAGGCGCTTGATACCGTGCGCATCGTCAATGGCTTCCCCGCCGGCAGCAACCCCGATGTGCTGGCCCGCAAGGTCGGTGACCTGCTGGCCAAATCCGGCTACGCCCGTGCCGCCATCGTCGAGAACAAGACCGGCGCTGGTGGCCAGCTGGCCGTGAGTTCCGTCAAGGGCATGGCCGCCGATGGCAGCAACCTGCTGCTGACCCCCATGTCCATGCTGGGCGTGTTCCCCCACACCTACAAAAAGCTGCCCTACGACCCCGTGGCCGACCTGACCCCGGTGTCGATGGGCGTGCTGTACGACTACGCCATCGGCGTGGGCCCGGGCGTGCCCGAGTCGGTCAAGACCATCAACGACCTGATGGCCTGGTACAAGGCCAATCCGACCAAGGCCAGCATGGCGTCGCCCTCCACCGGCTCCACCCTGCACTTTGTGGTCGAGATGCTGGGCCGCGCTGCCGGCATCGAACTGCAGCACGTGGGTTACCGCGGCGCCGCGCCCGCCATCCAGGACATGCTGGGCGGCACCATGAGCGCGCTGTGCACGCCGCTGGGCTCGTTCTCCACCTACCTCAAGGACGGCAAGATCCGCGTTCTGGCCACCTCCGGCGCCAAGCGCACCCGCTTCACGCCCAATGTGCCCACGCTGGCCGAGCAGGGCTTCAAGGACCTGGTGTTCTCTGAGTGGTATGGCTTCTTTATGCCCGCCAAGGCATCGCCTGACACTGTCAAGCGCCTGAACGCCGCGCTGCACAACGCCCTCAAGTCGCCCGACGTGGTCCAGACCCTGGACAGTTTTGCGATGGAAGCGGCGCCTTCCACGCCCGAGCAGCTGGCCGCCGCGCTGCAGGCCGACCTCAAGCGCTGGGGCCCCATCGTCAAGGGCATCGGCTTCACCGCCGACAGCTGATCGGCACCGCCCTGCCGTCCCCGCCTTTGTCAGACCACCAGAACGAAGCCCCCGCCATGGAAGACGCCAAGCTCGACTGGTCCGAACGCCAGGCCATCCACGCCAGCCCCTGGTTTGCGGCGCTGCCCGCTGCTTTGCGGCACGACATCCTGCGGCTGGCCTGGGTGGTTCGCCACGCCGACGGCGAGCCGGTGCTGCGTTGCAGCGATGCCGCCATGCCCTGGCTGGGCTGCGCGCGCGGGGCCTTGCGCTTGTGCAGTGCGCCCCTCCAGGGCAAGCGCAGCACCCTGGACATCGTCCCCGCCGGGGCCTGGTTTGGCGAAAGCGCGGTGCTCGAAGGCGGCCCGCCGCCGCACGACATGTTTGCCATTGGCCGCACCACGGTACTGCGGCTGGCGCCGGGCGACTTCCGGCAACTGCTCACAGAACACCCCGCGCTGTACCCGGCCCTGCTGAAGCTGGGTGCGCAGCGCACCCACCGCCTGCTGGAGCAGGTGCAAGACCTCAAGACCCTGGACCTGGGCCAGCGCCTGGCCAAGCAGCTGTGGCAGTTGGCGCAATCCCAGGGCGCCGCCACGGGCAGCGACGTGGCCATCACCCTGCGCCTGGCGCAGCATGAACTTGCGCAAATGCTGGGCGCCTCGCGCCAGCGCATCAACGAACAGCTCAAACGCCTGGAGCGCCTGCGCGCGCTGAACGTGGCCACCGGTCGGCTGGAGCTGCAGGACCTGGGGGCGCTGCAGCGCTGGGCACAGCAAGGCGTGCCGGGCTAGGACGCCTACCCTTGGACGCGCTACGCGCGCTGGAGGTACTTTGATGCCAAATTAGCCTTCAGATCAATGGATATCAGCGGTAATAGCTATCAAAAAAAGAGCGTTCTCTGGGGCTGGAGTCGCCCTCATGCCGCCTGTCATTTTTCCGACCCCTAAACTGGGTAATATCCTTTACCGTCGCAGCGGGTTCCTGGGCCGCTGTCCTGTACCGGACTCCCGGGGGCTTGCATTTCCCGCATGATGGGCCTTCGGGCCGTCAGGCCGCGAGGTGGGCGTCGGACCCATCCCCCCAGAACCCGAAGAAGTTTGCCCCGATGTCCCTGCCTCCCAGTCCTACCCTTCCTGTGACCGATTTGCGTGTGGGGGTGTATGTGCACCTCGACCTGGGGTGGATGGCGCATCCCTTTCCCTTTGGCAGCTTCAAGATCAGCTCGCCGCAGCAGATCGACACCATCCGCAGCCTGGGGCTGACCCAGGTGCGCTGGGACCCGAGCAAAAGCGATCCCGAACCGCAGGCCCCATCCGCAGCCGCCACCCCGGAGACCGCCGCGTCTGCGTCTGTATCTGCGCCTGCTGCCGCCGCGCTTCCTTCTGGGCTGGCGCCCGAGCCCGCCTCCCCGTCTCCCGTGCCGCCAGAGCTGGTCCGCTTGCGCCAGGAGCTGCAGCAGTGCGAGCGCCGCTATGCCGAAGGCGCCCGCACCTACAGGTCGATCATGGACACGGCCCAACATCAGCCCGAGCTGGCCTGGCAAGCCTGCGAGGAGCTGGTCGCGGGCATGGTGGCGCAGATTTTGGGCGACCAGGAGTCGGCCATCCGCCTGTTGCCTGAATACCTGGGCGACCGCACCTCGCTGCACGCCATGAACGTCACGGTGCTCAGCCTGCTGCTGGGCAAGGCGATGGCCCTGCCGCCCGATGCCCTCGAAGCCCTGGGACAGGCCGCCTTGCTGCACGATCTGGGCAAGGTCGAGCTCCCGGACCGGGTGCGCAACCCCGACGACTCTTTCACCGCCGCCCACCACCATCTCTACCAGACCCATGTGGTCCACGGCGTGACGCTGGCCCGGCAGCTGGGCCTCTCGCCGCTGGCCTTGCTGACACTGTCGCAGCACCATGAGCTCGCCGATGGCAGCGGCTTTCCGACGGGCTGCCGTGGCGACAAGATGGCGCCGACCTCACGCATCCTGGCGCTCATCAACCGCTACGAAGGGCTGTGCAATCCCGCCAACCCGATCAAGGCGATGACCCCCCATGAAGCGCTCTCCCACATCTTTGCCACGCAAAAAGGGCGCTTTGAGGCCGCGACCCTGGCCACCTTCATCCGCATGATGGGCGTCTATCCGCCCGGATCGCTGGTGCAGCTCACCGATGGCCGTTACGCCCTGGTGGCGTCCGTGAATTCGTCCCGGCCCCTCAAGCCCCGGGTGCTGGTCTATGACCCGGGGGCTGTGCGCGAGGATGCCCTGCTGCTGGACCTGCAGGCGCAGCCGCAGCTGGGTGTGCAGCGCAGCCTCAAGGCGGACCAGGTCCCGCGCCAGGCCCTGGAGTTTCTGGCGCCCGGCCAACGCAACTGCTATTACTTTGAGCGCGCGATCAGCGTGATTCACCAGCCGGAGTCGCCATGAGTGACTTGCAGTGGCCCCTTCTGACCGAGGGCTTGCTCGAAGCCATCTGGGTGGTGGACCCGAGCACCCACCGCATCCTCAGCGCCAACCGCGCCGCCACCCAGCTGCAGCAACTCGATGACGGCGCACTCACCGGTGTTTCGGTCGAGGACATGGTGGCCTCGCCCGAGGACTTGCTGTTCTGGGAGTGCCTGGACCCGTCCATCGAAGACAGCCTGCATTCCGAAACGCAGCTACGCCGCGCCGATGGCAGCACGGTCTGGGTGGAGCGGCGCATCAGCCTGGTGCGCACGGGTGATGGCCAGGCTCGGTACCTGGTCGCCATGCAGGACAAGACCTCCCAGCGCGAAACCGAACATCAGCTGGAGGAGCGCGTGGCCGAGTTGCGGGCCACGCTGGAGTCCACGGGGGACGGCATCCTGGTGACGGACCTGGACGGCGGCATCCGCGCCTTCAACCACCGCTTTACCCAGCTGTGGGACCTGCCATCGGAATTGCTGGTGCGCAAGGACGACCCTGCCATCCACGCCCATCTGGTTCGCGGTGTGCCTGACGCCGCGCATTACCAGGCGCGCATCGCGCAGATCCAGCGAGCGCCGCTGCAGGAGTCCTGCGATGTGCTGGTCCTGCGCAACGGTCGGGTGCTGGAGCGGATTTCGCGGCCGCAGCTGGCCCGTGGATCGCCGATCGGGCGGGTGTACCTGTTTCGGGACATCACGGAGCGCTCCGCCCACGAGCGCCAGCTCAAGCTCGCTGCCAAGGTGTTCGAGTCCAGCCGGGAGGCCATCTTCGTCACCGACCCTGAGCAGCGCATCGTCACCTGCAACCCCGTGGCCGAACGGCTCACCGGTCGCGCTCTGAACGCGCTGCAGGGGCTGGCCGCGCGCAGCTTGTTTACGGTCCCGCCGCAATCCTCCTGGCAGGCGGAGCTGGACTGTGCCCTGGAGCAGCAGGGCTACTGGGAGGGCGAGACCTGGCTGCGCCAGGCCGATGGCACCACCACCACCTTGCTGGTCTCGTGGGTGGTGCTGCGTGAAGCCCAGGGCGCCATGCTCAACCATGTGCTGTTTGTGCGGGACCTGTCGGAAAAACTGGCGGCCCAGCAGCGCATTGAGCAACTGGCCTACACCGACGCACTCACCGGCTTGCCCAACCGGCTCCTGCTGACCGATCGCGTTCACCACGCCATCCGCCTGTCCGAGCGCAGCCACGCCCCGTTTGCCATCCTGTTCCTGGACCTGGACCGCTTCAAGAGCATCAACGACTCGCTGGGCCACCTGTTTGGCGACCGGGTGCTGGTCGAAATCGCGTCGCGCCTGCAGCATTGCCTGCGTCAGACCGACACCCTCTGCCGTCTGGGCGGCGACGAGTTCGTCATCCATCTGCACGAGGCCGATGCGCTGGGTGCCGAACACACCGCCCAGCGCATCATCGACACCGTCACCCATCCCATCACCTTGCAGGACATGAGCTTCAACCTCTCCTGCAGCGTGGGCATCTCCATGTACCCGCAGGATGGCAAGACGCTCGATGAGCTGGTCCAGCACGCCGACACCGCGATGTACCAGGTCAAGGAGCGCGGCAAGGGCCATTACCGCTTCTACCGTCCGCAGATGAACGCCGACCTGCTGGCGCGCATCCAGTTGGACCACGCCATGCGCGAGGGCCTCAGGCGCCAGGAGTTCGTGCTGCATTACCAGCCGCGCATCCGCCTGGCCTCAGGCCGGGTCGATGCCTGCGAAGCCCTGGTGCGCTGGCAGCGGCCCGAGTCGGGTCTGGTCTCGCCGGGCATCTTCATCCCCCTGGCTGAAGAGACGGGCTTCATCGTCGCGCTGGGCCAATGGGTGCTGCAGGAGGCGGTGCGCCAGGCCGCCGAATGGCACCGTGCGGGCCTGGATTGCCAGGTGGCCGTCAACGTCTCGGCGCTGCAGTTCCAGCAGACCCATTTTGTGGAAGAGGTCTCCCGCCTGCTGGTGGAGCATGGCTTGCCCCCGTACCTGCTGGAGCTGGAGCTGACCGAGTCCATCCTGATTCGCGATGCCGAAGAGGCCCTGGAGCGCCTGCAGGCGCTGGCCGATTTGGGCGTGCAGCTGGCGCTGGACGACTTTGGCACCGGCTATTCGAGCATGGCCTACCTCAAGCGGTTTCCGCTGCACAAGCTCAAGATCGACCGCAGCTTCATCGCTTCGCTGCACGAGGGCGATGCCGATGCCGACGTGGCCATCGTCTCCGCCATCATCCAGATGGGCCATGCCCTGAAGATGGAAGTGGTGGCCGAAGGCGTGGAACTGCAGGCCCAACAGCAGGTGCTGCACACCATGGGTTGCGACCACTTCCAGGGCTTTTTGTTCTCCCCCGCTGTCCCGCCCGACGCGTTTCTGGCGCAGTGGGCCAGGGGCGCCGATGCGGGCTGAGAGGGGCGAGGGGGATGTCAGGTGATGTCCGGAGACGTCGGGCGGGGCCGCTGGTGTAAGGTGTTGCACCGACACTGACGTGATATCCACCATGACCTGTCTGCTCAAAAAAATCGTGTTCTGGCTGGTGCTGTGCGCCGCCACGCTGGCACATGCGCAGATGCCGGTCCGTGGGGGCGACAAGGTCACCCTGCAGCTCAAATGGCACCACCAGTTCCAGTTCGCCGGGTATTACGCAGCACAGGCCCAGGGCTATTACCAGGAGGCCGGGCTGGAGGTGCAGATCAACCCCGCCCAGCCCGAGCGCAGCTCCGTCGAGGAGGTCCTCAGCGGGCGCGCGGACTTCGGGGTGGGCAGTACCGACCTGTTGCTGCTGCGCCATCAAAAACAGCCGGTGGTGGTCCTGGCATCGATCTTTCAGCATTCCCCCTATGTCTTGCTGGCCATGCGCCGTGACGGCATTGAGTCCGTCCATGACCTGGTCGGCAAGAAAGTCATGGTGGACCCCTTTGCCACCGAGGTGCTGGCCTACCTGCGCACGGTCGGGGTACCGATGCAGCGGCTCCAGCTGGTCGAGGCCCACGACTACACCTACGAGTCCCTCCTGCGGGGCCAGGCCGACGCCTATGCCGGCTATGTGACCAACGACCCGTTTTACCTGGACCAGGTGGGCGCCAGCTACCTGAGTTTTGTCCCGCGCTCGGTCGGTATCGATTTTTACGGCGACAACCTGTTCACCACGGAATCCCAGATCCAGCGGCACCCGACCCGCGTCGCGGCGTTTCGCCAGGCCAGCCTCAAGGGCTGGGAGTACGCGGTCAAGCACCCCGACCGCGTGATCGACTACATGATCGAGCAAGGCTGGGCCACCCCTGCCGACCGGGCCAAGCTGCGTTTTGAAGCGGAAAAAACCATCCAGCTGATCAGTCCCGACCTGGTCGAGATTGGTTACATGCACGAAGGCCGCTGGCGTCATGTACTGAATGTGTATGCCGACCTGGGCATGCTGCCGCGCACCCTGTCGCTGGACGGTTTTTTGTACGGCAAGGAGTCCAAGCCCTTGCCCGCCTGGGTCTGGCTGGTGATTGGCCTCTTGGGCCTGGCTGCCTTTCTGAGCGTCGGGTTTGCGGCCTACGTCCACTGGGTCAAGGAGCGCTTACAAATCCAGGTCGAGCAGCGGGCACGCGCTGAGAGCGCTGAGCTCAAGCTGGCGGGCGCCATCTACCAGTCCCTGGGCGAAGCGCTCCTGATCACCGATGCCCAGGACCGCATCGTCAGCGTCAACCAGGCGTTCTCGCAAATGACAGGCTATGAAGCCTCCGAGCTGGTCGGGCGTCACCCCGGGCTGCTGTTTTCTGAGTACGACAGCGTGGGCCTCCTGGCAAAGATCCAGGCCGGCTTGACCGAAGCGGGCCAGTGGAGCGGTGCGGTGGACCTGATCGGCAAGGACGGGCGGCCCACCCCCAAGCATTTCTTCAAGCGCGCGATCAAGGGCGAGGATGGCGAGCCCATTCGCCATGTGTGCATCGTTTCTTCGGTGGAGCACGACAAGTCCAAGGACGACGCGATCTGGAACTCCATCCACCTGGACCCCATCACGGGCCTGCCCAACCGCAAGCTCTTTCTGAAAACCCTGCACGATCTGCTGAACTTCCAGCCCCTGGGCACCAGCAATGCCCTGGTGGTGCTAATGCTGGATGTGGACCGCTTTCAAGAGGTCAACGAGGTGCTGGGCCACCATGTGGGCGACCAGGTCCTGGTCGAGACCGCGCGCCGGCTGCGCGGCTGCTTGGGCGAGCAGGCGTTTCTGGCCCGCTTTGGCGGGGACGAATTTGCCATCGTCATGCCCGCCCCGGAAAACCTCTCCCTGTTGGAAGTGACCACCCAGGGCATCCTGGCCGCCATGGCCGAGCCCTTTCGCTCGGCCACCTTGCCCTTCTACCTCAGTGCCAGCATTGGCATTGCCCGCTATCCCCACGATGCGCAGTCGGTCGAGCTGCTGGTGCAGTCCAGCGAGCAGGCCATGTACGTTGCCAAGGAAAACGGCCGCAATCGCCGGGTGTACTTTTCTGCTTCCATGCAGGAATCCGCACTGGAGCGCGTGCGGCTGACCAACGATTTGCGCACCGCCCTGGCGTCTGGCGAGCTGTTTCTGGAATACCAGCCCATCGTTTCTTTTGCGACAGGGGCCGTCGCCAAGGCCGAAGCGCTGCTGCGTTGGCGCCATCCCACCGAGGGCTTGGTCAGTCCTGTCAAGTTCATTCCGCTGGCCGAACGCAGTGGCCTGATCGTTTCGATTGGGCATTGGGCCTTTCAGCAGGCCTGCCAGCAGCTGGCGGTCTGGCGGCAGACCCACCCTTTGCAGTTGAGCATCAACAAGTCGCCCTTGGAGTTCCAGGTGGAGAACTGGCCGCAGATGAGCGACCTGGAATGCCTGCAGACGGTGGGCCTGCCCGGCGATGCCGTGGCCGTGGAAATCACCGAAAGCCTGCTGCTGGACACCTCCGGCGCCGTGGGCAAGCAGCTCAAGTCCATGCGCGAGGCGGGTGTCCATCTGTCCCTGGACGACTTTGGGACCGGCTATTCCTCCATGGCCTACCTGCAAAAGATCGACATCAGCTTCCTGAAAATCGACAAGGCCTTTGTCCGTGACCTCGAAACCAACACGGCCAACCAGACCCTGTGCCGGGCGATCATCATGATGGCCCACGGCCTGAACATCCAGGTCATTGCCGAAGGGGTGGAAACCCGGGGCCAGGCCGAGATCCTGGCCAAGCTGGAGTGCGATTACGGCCAGGGCTATTACTTCTCCAGGCCGATTTCCCCGGAGGCCTTTGGCCAGCTGCTCGACCAGGGCCTGCCGGTGCCTGTGCCGATTAGGGGTCAAATTGGCCTCTAAGCCAATAGGTATCAGCGGTAGTAGCTATCAATAAAAGAGCGTTTAAGCGCTGCTTTCCTGGCCTTATCGGGTGCCTGTGGCATCCAACCAGGCGGCCAGGGCGTGCTGTGCGCTGCTGAAGTCCATGAGGTCCATGGCGGATTGCACCGCCTGGGCGTGGGGGTTGTCTTGCCAGGCGTGCTGCAGGACGAGTTCATCCCACAGGTCCAGGGCCTCCATATCGCTGCGTTCCAGCAGGGTGGACAGGGTGTGCAGTCGTTGCAGCGGCAGGGCGGCGCTTGCCGTGCCAGACGCGGCAGTGGCCCCCAGGGAGGCTGGCGACGGGGCGGGAGCTTGCGCCTGCAAAAACGCAGCGGCGGCGGTCTGGGCTTCGCGCACCAGTGCCTGCAGTGCGGCCAGCGTCCCCGGCTGGGACAGGGCTTGCGGTGAGGCGCCGGTGTGGGTCAGGGCGCTTTCGGCCTTGGCCAGGGCGGCGGCCAGGGCTTCGGCGCCGATCACGCTGGTGCCGCCCTTGAGTTTGTGCAGTGCCCGGGCGGTCTGGATTGCGTCGCCTTCGTGCCAGCGCCTTTGCACGGTGCGCCAGTCCTCGTCCACGGCCTGAAGCCACTGGCGCAGCAGCTGGCTGTACAGCCGTTCATTGCCATTGAGGCGCGCAATCGCGCCCGCGTCGTCCAGGGTGAGCGCTGCGGCGTCGGTGGGGGCCGTCGATAGGGTCGATGCCGTGGTCTGCGGCGCCCCTGGGGGTGGCGTGGGCAGGGCGCCAGTGGCCGGTGCGCGACCGAGCATGCGCAGCACCATGGCCACCAGTTCCTGGGCGTCGAAGGGCTTACCGATGTGCTCGTTCATGCCTGCATCCAGGCAGGCTTGCCGGTCGCTGGCCATGGCGTTGGCGGTCATGGCGACGATGGGCAGCGCGGTCAGTTGGAGTTGCTGGCGGATCATGCGGGTGGCCTGCAGGCCGTCCATCACGCCCATCTGCATGTCCATCAGCACCAGGTCGAAATCCTCGGCACCGCCCTGTGCCAAACGGTCCACGGCTTCCTGACCGTCCTCGGCCAGGGCGACCTGGGCGCCCGCGTGGTCCAGTAGCTGCATGGCCACGTCCTGATTGATGGGGTTGTCTTCCACCAGCAGGATGCGAATGCCTTGCAGCGGTGGGGCGCTCTCATCCTGCGCGGGACGCGGGGGCGGGGCATCGATGTGCCCGTGCTGTGCCCAGCGGCCCAGGCGCTGGCGCAGGCTGTAGGCCGTCAGCGGCTGGAACAGCCAGCCGTCCACGCTGGCTTGCGCTTCGGGCGGCCAGCGCAGCTCGCTGCCGGGCCGGGCGATCAGGAACAGCTTGGGCCGGGCGTCAGGCCTGGCCGTGCGCAGGCGGTTGAGCCAGTCCGGTGCCTGGGGTTGGAGCGCCTCCAAATTGGCAAACACGGCATTGAACGCGCCGCCTGTCGCAAGGGGCTGCCGCAAGTGCGCCAGGGCTTGCTCGGGGGTGCTCACCAGCGTGACCTGCCAGCCCAGGTCCTGCAGCAAGCCTTGCACAAGGCCTTGTGCGGCAGGCGACGACTCCAGCACCAGCACTTGCCAGCCTTGGGGCCAGGCGCTGGGGATGGGCGGGGCCTCGTGTGCGGCATCGGGCATCTCCTGGGCCATGCCCAAGGGCAGCGTGACATGGAAGGTGCTGCCTTCGCCCAGCACGCTGTCCACCTGCAGCGAGCCCCCCATCAGCTGCACCAGCCGCTGGCTGATGGCCAGGCCCAGGCCCGTGCCGCCAAAACGGCGCGAGGTGGAGGCTTCCGCTTGCGAAAAGCCTTCAAAAATGTGCTGGAGCTGCTCCGGCGCAATGCCGATGCCCGAGTCGCTGATGCGAAATTCCAGCAACAGCCCCTCGGCGGTGGTCTGGCGGTGCATGCCGATGCAGACCTGGCCCTCGGCGGTGAATTTGATGGCATTGCCCGCCAGGTTGATCAGCACCTGCTTGAGGCGCAGCGCATCCCCCACCAGCACTGGGGGCAGGGTGGGGTCAATGTCAAACAGCAATTCCACCGGCTTGTCCCCGAGGTTGCTGTAGAGCAAAAAGCTCAGCTCCTGCAAAAACGGCTCGAACGCGAAGGGCTCGGGGGCCAGCTCCATCTTGCCCGCCTCCACCTTGGAGAAATCCAGGATGTCGTTCAGGATGTCCAGCAAGGAGCGGGCTGACAGGCGGGTCTTGCGAATGTATTCCGCCTGTTTGGCGTTCAGCGGCGTGGTCTCCAGCAGTTGCAACATCCCCAGGATGGCGTTCATGGGTGTGCGCAGCTCATGGCTCATGTTGGAGAGGAACTCGCTTTTGACGCGGGTGGCGCTTTCCGCCTTGGCCAGGGCGTCGGTGCGCAGCGTGACCAGGTCGCGCAGCTGCGCCTGCATGTCATGCAGGGCCAGCTGGTTGAGGCGGCCTTCCAGCGCGTTGCGCACCCGCAGGGCCAGCTCGTGCAGGTCAAACGGCTTGGAGATGAAATCCCGGGCCCCCGCCGTCAAGGCCTCCAGCAGGTAGTGGCGCTGGTGCTGCGCCGTGATGACGATCACCGGCGGAAGCAGCGGATCCTGCAAGGCCTTGAGCTGTTCCAGCACGCCAAAGCCGTCCAGGCCGGGCATGTTCAGGTCCAGCAGGATCAGGTCGGGCCGTTGCCGCTGGTAGGACGGCAGCACTTGCAGGGGGCTACGCAAGCATTCCAGCTGGGTGTAGCCCTCGCGTTGCAAGACCCGCTCCAGGAGCCGGAGGTTGGTGGGCTCGTCGTCCACCAGGAGGATGCGGGCCTGTGCAAGGGACCGAGGCCCACCCTCTGGCCCCATCGCCGGGGTGTCGGCGGCGGTGGCGTCAGCGCGGGTGGGACCTGCGGTGGCAGGGCTGGCGGGGAGGGGTGGGGGTAGCGTCACTGGGGTGTGCCCGGAAAGCATGGATCGTGGGTGCCGTATTCTGCAGGTGGCGTCAAACTTGGCGGCTTCCGGTCATTTGCGCCACAAAATTCAGCAGCAGCCGGATGCCTTTGTTCTCTGTGGCCCCCTGGGCATCGCTTGCGCCCGTGCTCCACGCATGGCGGAAGGTCTGGAGCCAATAGGCGTTTTTCAGGACCCGGGGCATTGCCAGGTCCACAAAGTCCATATTCCAGTCGGCGAACTGGCGTTGGGCGATGGGTTCGCGGGTCTGCAGGGTGAGGTGGTGGTGCCGGGTGGACCGCCGGACCCGCTCCATGACTTGTTTCACACCCGAGGCAGGCCCCTCCAGGTACTGGAAGAAATTGCCATCGTGGTAGAGCAGCATGCCCGTGACGCCCACGGTGGCATTGAACGCTTTGGCCTCCTGGAGGAGGGCCTCTCGTTCGGCGGGGGTCAAGGGCTTGACGGCCGCGCTGACGTAGGTGAGTGCGATCAGCGCGTTCGGGTCGGTGGGCTCTGTCGTCCGCGCGGGCTGGGAGGGCTTGCTGTCGGCCGGTGTTGGCAGGGGGGGAGCGGACGTTCCTGGTAACAGCACCCAAAACTCGGTTCCCACGCCTTCCGTGCTCTCAAAACCGATCTCCCCTTTCATTCGCTGGACCAGGCGCCGGGTGATGGTCAGGCCAATGCCCGTCCCCTCAATGTCACTGTGTTTGGCCGCCCCCCGCTCGAAGGGGGCAAAGATGCGGGGCTGCTGGGCCGCCGGAATGCCGATGCCCGTGTCGCGCACGGCCAGGCGCACCCGCCCGTCGGCTTGCGGTGCCACGGTGATGTCCACCTCGCCCTGGTCGCGGTTGTATTTGATGGCGTTGGACAGCAGGTTGACCAGCACCTGTTGCAGCCGTTGCTCGTCGGCCAGGACCTGGGCCTCGGATGCGTGGACCCGGATCTGGATGCCCCGCTGGGCGGCCAGGGGGGCCAGCTGCCTGATACAGCCCTCGACCGGTTTCGCCAGGTCCAGCGCCTGGAGGTCCAAATCCACTTGGCCAGATTCGATCTTGTTCAGGTCCAGCAGTTCGTTGATCAGGGACAGCATCCGCTTGCTGGCCGTTTCGATTTCTTGCACGCACTCCTGCTGGTCCGGGCTGAGCGGTTCGGTCAGCAGCAGCTGGTTAAAGCCCATGATGGCGTTCATCGGGGTCCGCAGCTCATGGGTCACCGCCGCCAGAAACTCGGTTTTTCGACGGTCGGCCTGCTCGGCCTGCCTGGTCTGTTCATGGGCCTCCGTCAGGCGGGAGGTATTGAGCTGGGCGGTAGCTTGCGCGTCCACTGCCGGGAGGACGCTGGGCGGCTTTTGTGCCAGCCGCTGCTGGCTTTGCAGCAGCTGGTGGACCGACCAGGCCAGCAGGAACACCAGCAGCAGGGCGGGGCCCACCAGCAAGGTGTTCTGCCAGGCGATGTCCCACGCCAGACCGGCATCGGGGTCTGGGAGGCGCTGCAGGGCGCTTTGGGTCAACAGCGCCACCACGGTGGCGGTCATCACCAGAAACAAAACTGCCAGCACCCCCAGCGACCCGGGGGCTGCACGCGGGTGCCGGACCCAGCGGTCCCACAGGGAAGGTGAGGTGGATGGCATGATGGCTGCGGTAAAAAGAGAGACGTACTTTATACGGACTCTTTACCAGTGTGCTTCAGGGGAGACCCGTGCTAGGGGCTGGTCTCCAGGCCGACGGCATGGGCCAGGGCTGCCGCGCGCAGTTTTTCCAGGGCGGCGTCGTAGTCAAAGTTCTCGATGGCGGTGGCGATGGGGCCGAAGTCCCCGCCCAGGCCCTGGCGCAGCAGGGGCTCGTGGGTTTCCCATTGGGTGCTGGCCTCGGCATCGCCGTCGGCCAGCAGGCGTGCGAGGCGCTGGCAGACCGTCGCCAGCGCTTGGGGGTCCAGCGCCGTCGTGGCCAGGGCAGGGGGCTCGGCTGGGGCGGGCAGGTGCGTGTCCAGGGTCTGGATGACGGCGTTCAGCGCCCGCTCGAACCCCGCCAGCAGATCGGACAGGACCGCCGCAGCCTCCGGCTGCTTGAGGCCGGTTTCAAGCTGGTCGGCCGCCTCCTGCAGGGTGGTGGCCCCGACGTTGCCTGCCAATCCCTTGACGGTGTGAGCCAGGCGCACGGCGCTGGCCTGGTCGCCCTGGGCCAGGGCGCTGCGAATCTGCGCGGCGGTATCCCGGTAATGGGCCCCAAACTTGCGCAATAGCTTGAAATAAAGCGCCTGGCGCCCCATCAGACGGCCCAGTCCCTTTCCGACGTCGATGCCTGGCAAGGCTGGCAGGGGCGTGGCCTCCTGGTCCACCTGGTCCACCTGGCCCACCGTGCCGCTGTCAGCGCCGAGCCCGGGGCGTGGGCGGATCCACTGTCGCAGCGTATCGAACAAGTGCGCCGGATTGATCGGCTTGGCCACATGGTCGTTCATGCCGGCGCGCAAGCACTCCTCGCGGTCGCTGGCCATCGCATTGGCCGTCATGGCGATGATCGGCAGGTCCGCCCGGTGCAGATCCGCCCGGATGCGGCGCGTTGCCTCCAGCCCATCCATTCCCGGCATCTGCATGTCCATCAGCACCAGGTCGTAGTTATTGGCCTGGACCATGTCCAAGGCCTGCTGGCCGTGCGAGGCAATGTCCACCCGCAGGCCCGCCCCTTCCAGCAGGGCCTTGGCCACCTCCTGGTTCAGCTCGTTGTCCTCCACCAGCAACAGGTGCGCGCCAGCAACCGGTGCCAATCCGGTCTCGGTCTCGGTCTCGGCCCCAGCGCTGGGCTCGGAGCGGCGCGGCAGCACATCACGGTTCGCCCCCAGGGCCTGCGAGACGCACTCGAACAGCGTGCAGGGGCTGACCGGCTTGATCAGCACGTCGTCGATCCCGATGCCCTCGGCGCTCTTGAGCAAATCTTCCCGGCCGTAGGCGGTCACCATCAGGATGGGGATCGAAGCCCCGGCGTGGTCGGCGCGCAGGCGCTTGGCCAGCGCCAGCCCGTCCATCTCCGGCATCTGCCAGTCCAGCAGCAACAGGTCGTACGGTGGCGGGCCGGCCTCGCTGCGCGCCAGGGCTTGCAGGGCGGCAGCGGCGCTCTCCACAGCCTCGGCTTCCAGGCCCATGCCGCGCAGCAACTCGGTCAGCACCTGGCGCGCTGTGCCGTTGTCGTCCACCACCAAGGCGCGTTTGCCCTGCAGGTCGGCACGCAGCACCCGGCTGGGGGCGGCGGCGGTCGTGCCCTTGTCCAGGCGCACGGTGAACCAGAAGGTGCTGCCCTGGCCCGGGGTGCTTTCCACCCCGACGGCGCCCCCCATCCGGCTGGCCAGTTGCTTGGTGATGGCCAGCCCCAGGCCCGTGCCGCCGTACTGGCGGGTGGTGGAGCTGTCGGCCTGCTGAAAACTCTCAAACAGCTGGGCTGTTTGCGCCGGTGTCAGCCCGATGCCCGTGTCGCGCACCGTGAAGTGCAGTCGTGCGTCGTGGGCAGTTTCTTCCTGCAGCTGCACCCGGATCTCGATTTCCCCGCGGTCGGTGAACTTGACGGCGTTGTTGGCGTAGTTCACCAGCATCTGATCCAGCCGCAGCGGATCGCCCACCAGCCGCTCGGGAATGCGCGGGTCGATGTGCATGACCAGCTCCAGCCCCTTCTCGGCCGCCTTGTCCGCAATCAGCGTGGTGACGTTGTCCAGCAACTGCTGGAAGCTGAACTCGATGTGCTCAATGCTGAGCTTGCCCGCCTCGATCTTGGAGTAGTCCAGGATGTCGTTGATCACGCCCAGCAGGTGCTGGCTTGCCACCTGAATCTTGTGGAGGTAGTTGCGCTGATGCGGGTCCAGCTCGGTTTTCAGCAGCAGGAAGGACATGCCGAGGATGGCGTTCATCGGCGTGCGAATTTCGTGGCTCATGTTGGCCAGGAAGGCACTCTTGGCCTGGTTCGCCGCCTTGGCCGCGTGCGTGGCCTGGACCAGCTCGGCGGTGCGCGCTTCGACCAGTTGTTCGAGTTGCTGCTGGTGCTGGCGCAGCGCCTGCTCGGCCCGCTTGCGCCGTCGATTCTGCTGGGCAAGTGCCAGCAGCAGGGCCGACAGCACCAGGATGGTGGCTGTTGAGGCGATGACGTAGTCCCGGTACTCGCTCCAGAGCGTGCGCGGGCGGTTCAGGAACATCGTGTCAGCGGGCAGCTTGGCGGGGTCGGCGCCCCAGCGCTGCAGTTGCAGCCAGTCGAACATCGGCTGCGGGGGCACGGTGAGGCTGGCGTCACCGGCTTCGGGGGGCGCCGCGCCCTCTAGCAGCCTGGCACCGATTTCGCCGGCGCGTCGGCCCACTTCTGAGGGCATGATGACCAGGCCCCCCGTCAAGCCCGCCTGGATGTGCGTGTCATACAAGCCCAGCGTCGGGGCGTTGGCCCGCTTGGCGATCTCGGCTGCCACCTCGGCGGGCACGAAGGGACGTCCGGTGCTGTCTTGAAAGTAATCGGCCAGAAAGATAAAGGTGTTCGGCGGCAGCGAGGCAATCCGCTGCAACATGGCTTCATAGGGCAGGGCCGAAGTGTCCTCAATGTCCAGATGGCGTCGCTGCGCAGCCAAGACCTCGGCCAGCTCGGAAGGCAAGGCAGCCTGCGTGCGCCCCACCCCCGCCACCAGCACCAGTCGGCGTGCCTGGGGAAACAGGTCGAGCCCGTACCGCAGCGTGCCAGCCACGTCGTACCGGTTGCTGATGTTTAGGACAGGATGCGGGCTTCCGCGCCACTGGAGTGTCGGCGTCGTGACAAAGGTGGCCAGCACCGGCAGGCCTGGCGGCAGGAGGTCCTTGCCTGCCTGGGCCAGGAAATCCAGGGCCGGCTGCTCCTGAGCCAGCACCAGACCGATGTGTTTGTTGGCGTACTTCTGTCGCAGCAAGGTGGCCAGGGCCGAGGCGGCCGACGCTGCGTCTTCGAAGCGGCGCAAATCCAGGTGCTCGACGTAGATGTTTCCTGAAGAGATGCCTTGCGCCTTGAGGGCCGACACCGCGCCTTTGATCGCGGCCTCCGGCACTGGCAGGCCGTACTGGGAGCTCGCGACAATCAGCACCACCGACGCTTGCTGCGTCTGGGGGGCGGCGGCAGCTGCCGCTGGACTGGCCGCGCGCGCCTGGATGGGAAGCATCCCCCCTATCAGGCTCGCGACCAGCATCAGCACGACAGCCCAAATTCCATGCCGATCCAAGCCTGGATAGATGCCGATGCCTGTGAGGATGCGGTGGAGTGGCATTGGAAACCATGGCGATCCGTGGGATGTCGCCACGATGTATGGCATTCGTCACGCCGAGTCGAACTCGGTCATCGCCCCTTTCAGCAGCCGATTTCTAGCAGAAATCGGTGCGCACCGCTCACGTCAATAGCCACCCATTTGACAGCGATGCATCGCCGGCTTGTGTTCGGGTGGAATCTGCTGGCACGGGTCCTCGGCATTGCCCCGAGGTTTTTTGGATGAAATTGGTCTCTAGGCCAATAAATATCAGCGGTAGTAGCTCTTAAAAAGAGAGCGTTTTACCCTTGTCGCCGCAGCGTCCCCTCACCGCTCCGCAATAAAGTGCGACATCTCCGCCGTCTCCCCGGGCGCGAGGAAGGCGCGGACCTGGGCTTCCAGGGCCTGGTCGGCGACGGTGGCGCGGGCGCGCTGGTGCAGGTAGGCGGCCCAGGATTCGACGATGAAGCGCTCCACATAGCGTGAGCTGGTGCCCAGGTCTTTATAGACGCGCCACAGGCTGGCGCCGTCGCGGCGGCGTGGGGCCTTGAGTTGGGCGATCTGGTCCAGAAACTCTGCGTCGGTGCCCGGGCGGATCTGGTAGCGGATTTCGACGGCAATCGGGCCGTCTTCGGGGCTGGGTTCGGATTCGAGGAACAGCTCGTCCCAGGGGGTGGTGGCCTGGGTCACTTCGTGCACCCCGCCGATGCGCAGCGGCAGCGGGCGGGACAGCGCCAGGCTGGCGGCCATGGCGATGGCGGCGGCGGTCAGCGTCGGGGCCAGGCCCACCAGGTCGGACACCGCACCCCACAACGCCGAGCCCAGCGCAAACGCGCCCAGGGCCGCCACCATGTGCATGGCCACCGCGCGCGAGCGTACCCAGGGCGGGGCGCTGGCCTGGGTGGCGGTGTTGAAGGTGGACATGCAGGCCATCCAGGCGGCGCCGCCCAGCACCATCGCGCCATAGACCACAGCGTGTGTCTGGCTGAGCGCGGCCACCAGCATGGCGGCGGCAAAAACCAGGTTGCCGACGTTGACCAGCGTCTCCATGCCCACCCTGGCGCGCAGTTGTCCCAGCACAAAACCGACCGCGATGGCGCCGGTGCCCAGGCAGCCCATCAGCAGGCCAAAGCCTTCGGCCCCGGTGCCCAGCTGGCGCTGGGCGATCACGGGCAGCAGCGCCCACAGGGCCGAGCCGGCGCCGCCAAACACGGTGACCCGCACCAGCTGCGCCCGCACCATGCGCGAATGCCAGGCAAAGCGCAGCCCGCTGAGCGTGCCGCCCCACAGGCGCTCCGCCGGGAGGCGCGAGGGCTGCGGCGGGCGCGGTGGCCAGCGCTGGATGGAGTACCACATCACCAAAGTGGTCGTCACGGTGATGCTGAACACCCAGCCAGCGCCCCAGCGGGCAAAGATCAGGCCGGCCAGCGTGGGGCCCACGGCCCGCGCGGCGTTGTAGGCGATGCTGATCGCGGTGATGGCCTGCGGCAGTTCCTCACGCGGCACCGGCTCGGCCACGGCGGCGTTCCAGGCGGGGGTCAGCACGGCGATGCAGCAGCCGCAGGCAAACACCAGCAGCAACGTGGCCACCGGGCTTTGCACACCCGCCAGCGTCAGCCCTGCCAGCAGCGCACAGGCGCTGGACTGCACCAGCAGGGTCAGCGACAGCAGGCGTTTGCGGTCGGTGGTGTCCGCCAGAACGCCCGAGGGCAGGGCCAGGATGAACATGGGCAGGAACACGGCAGTTTGCACCAGTGCGGCCAGGAAGGACGAGCCCGTCAGCTCCACCATGCGCCAGGATGCGGCCATGCCCTGCATGCCGTTGCCAATGAAAAACACGCCCCCGCACAGCCACCAGCCACGGAAGGCGGGTTGGCGCAGGGGGCTCCAGAGGGAGGTGGATGCAGACATGGGCAGAACAGAGAGGGTGGTCCCCGCCTTAGCCGGGTGGGGTGGGGGAAGGAGCGGTTGAGGGCACGCCGGGCTCATCCAGCAGGCTGCCGGCGTTCAGCAGCCGGGACAGCAGCGGGTGCATGACTTTGCGCGGGGGGTAGATGAGGTGAAAACACTCCATCACGTCCGGGCAGTGGCCCACCCAGACCAGGCCATGGCTTTGCTGCAGGTGCGCGCCCAGGGATTCGGGAGCGGGCATCACGCCCATGCCGGCGCCGGCAAACAGGCTGAGCAGGGCGCTGTCCTCAAATTCGCCGGCGATGCGGGGGCGGATGCGTTCACGCTCCAGCCATGCGTCGATCTGGATGCGCATCGCAGCGTGGGCGGTGGGCAGCAGTACGGGCACCGTGGCCAGGCTGGCCGGGAAGGCGGCCCGCGCAGCGTCCGCCCAGGCCGGGGGCGCGTACCAGGCGACCGGGCTTTGGCCGACCAGCTGGCTGTGCATCTTGCGGGCGGGGTGGTTGGGGGCGGGGCGGTCGGCCAGCACGGCGTCCAGCTTGTGCAGGGCCAGCTCGGTCAGCAGGGGTTCGAATTCGCCGTCGTGGCAGCGCAGGCGCAGGTGGGGTTCGTTCAGTACCGGGGTCAGCAGCCGGTGCATGGCCAGCTTGGCGATGCCGTCCGAGATGCCCAGGTGCAGGCGCACGGACCGGCCCTCGGCCGCCTCGCGCACGCGGTCGGGCAGCTGTTCGCCCAGCGCAAAGATGGCATCGGCCTCCTGCAGCGCGGCTACGCCGGCTTCGGTCAGCACCAGCCGGCGGCCTTCCTGGCGGAACAGGCTCACGCCCAGGGTCTGCTCCAGCGCCCGCACCTGGGCGCTGACGGTCTGAATCGCCATGTCCAGCTGCTCGGCCGCACGTGCAATGCCCCCTTCTTTGGCGACGACCCAGAAGTAATACAGATGGCGGTAATTGAAGGCCAGGGGCATGGGCAGGCGGGCGGCAGGGGATGGGCGCAGGCGGTTTGCTGCGGAAAAACCGAAGTCATCCTACCGTGAATGCCGCTGGGAAGCGGTCGCCGGTCTGTCTAGAGTCCGTCCACCCCCGCGTTGGCGGAGATGGACGGAGAAACAACATGGAAACGATAGGCACTTGGTGGATGTGGACGGGCTTTGCCGTCTTTGTGGTGGTGGCGATTGCCATCGATTTGTGGGCCATGGAGCGCCAGGGCGCGCACCGGGTGACGATGCCTGAGGCCCTGCGCTGGAGCGTGCTGTGGTTCTCGCTGGCCTTTGTGTTCGTGGCCGGGCTGTGGTGGTACCTCGACGGCGCCCAGGGCCGTGAAGTGGCCAACACGGTGGCCATGCAGTTCATCACCGGCTACCTGGTGGAAAAGAGCCTGTCGGTGGACAACATCTTTGTGTTCCTGATGCTGTTTAGCTACTTCGCCGTGCCCCCGCAATACCAGAAGCGGGCGCTGATCATCGGCATCATTGGCGCCATCGTGCTGCGCACCGGGCTGATCCTGGCGGGTGCCTGGCTGTTGGCCACTTTTCACTGGCTGCTGTACGTGTTTGGCGCGTTCCTTATCGTCACCGGCATCAAGATGTGGTTTGCTGCGGGCGAGCCGCCGGACATGGCTGCCAACCCGGTGCTGAAGTTTTTGCGCCGCCACATCCGCATTGCCGACCAGTTTGACGGCGAGCGCCTGCGCACCACCCTCAATGGCGTGCGCTACTTCACCCCGATGTTCGTGGTGCTGGTGCTGATTGGCACGACCGACATCATCTTTGCGGTGGACAGCATCCCGGCGATCTTCGCGATCACCAGCGACCCGTTCATCGTGCTGACAGCCAATGTGTTCGCCATCCTGGGCCTGCGCGCGCTGTACTTCCTGCTGGCGGACCTGGCCAGCCGCTTCCACCTGCTGTCTTATGGACTGGCGCTGGTGCTGGTGTTCATCGGCAGCAAGATGCTGCTGATCGATTGGGTGAAGATCCCGATTGGCTACGCCCTGCTGGTCACGGCGGTGCTGATTGCCGGCTCGGTGATTCTGTCGCTGCGGGCACCCAGCCAGTCCATCCCGGCGGACCACTCGCCCAAGCGCCTGGACGGTTGAACAAGGGGCGGTTGCCGTGGGCTTGGGTATCGCACTCGCAGCGCATATCTGCGAACTCTGCGAACAGGGCGCGCCCAAGGCCATCGCACCGTTGGTGGCGGCCCAAAATGGTGGCATTTTTGCTACCATTTGGCGCATGCTGATCGTGGTAGATACCAACGTCTTTGTCGGTGCTTGCCTGGGCAGGGGGGCGTGCAATCAAGTCATTGCCCTGTGCCTGCAAGGCTTGCACACGCCCGTGATGGGGAGCGCCTTGATGGCCGAATACGAAGCCGTGTTGGGCCGCACGGCGCTGTTTGCACGCAGCCGGTTGAACGCCAGCGAACGCGACGAATTGCTGGATATTTTTCTGGCCACCTGCCAATGGCGGCGCGTGTACTACGGCTGGCGCCCGAACCTGCCCGACGAAGGCGATAACCACCTGTTTGAGCTGGCGATTGCAGCGGGCGCACCGGTCATCGTCAGCCGCAATACCAAAGACCTGGCGCGGGGCGAGTTGCGCTTTACCCGCCCACAGGTGCAAACCCCGGAGCACTTTGTGAAGGAGAACTGTGCATGAGCGCCCTCACCATCCGCCTGCCCGATGACAAATACCAGCGCCTGAAAGAACTCTCACGCCAGCGGGGCACGAGCGTGAACCGGCTGATCGATGAAATGACCACCCTGATGCTGGCCGAATCCGATCTGGAAACCCGCTTTGCCCTGCGCGCAGCACGCGGCGCCGAGCAACAGGCGCGTGGGCTGGAACTGCTGCGCAAAGCCGCAGAACCCGGCGCTGACAGCGCCGTTTCGTAGCGTTTCGTAGCGCTCAAAAATAGCGCCCGTTCAGCTCCGCCAAGCTGGCCAGTGGCACCAGCAGCGTCGCTCATGTGGCGCGGGCCAGGGCCTGGTCGATGTCCCAGAGGATGTCGTCCACGTCCTCCAGCCCCACGGAGAGGCGCACCATGTCGGCGCTGACGCCGGCCCTGGCCAGTTCCTCGTCGTTCAGCTGGCGGTGGGTGGTGGAGGCGGGGTGGATCACCAGGGTTTTGGCGTCGCCGATGTTGGCCAGGTGGCTGAGGAATTCGCAGGCGTCGATGAACTTCTCGCCCGCAGCCGCGCCGCCCTTCACCCCGAAAGTGAGGATGCCCGAGGCGCCGGGCTGCCCATCCACCGTGCGGAACTGCTGTTGCGCCAGCGCGTAGTAGGGCGACTCGGGCAGGCCGGGGTAGTTGACCCAGCTCACTTTCGGGTGGTTTTGCAGGAACTGCGCCACCTTCAGCGCGTTGCGGCAGTGCTCGCGCATGCGCAGGTGCAGGGTCTCGGTGCCCTGCAGCAGCAGCCAGGCGCTCATGGGGGCCAGCACTCCGCCAAAGGTGCGGTTGACCTCCATGCGCGCCTTCATGGTGTAGCCAAAGTCGCCAAAGGTCTCGTAGAACTTCACCCCGTGGTAGGCGCGGCTGGGTTCGACCATTTCCGGGAACTTGCCGTTGTCCCAGGGGAATTTGCCGCCCTCCACCACCAGCCCGCCCAGGGTGGTGCCGTGGCCGCCCAGGTACTTGGTGGCGCTGTGGACCACGATGTCCGCGCCCAGGTCGCAGGGGTTGCACAGGTAGGGGCTGGCGACGGTGTTGTCGATCACCAGTGGTACGCCGTGCGCCTGGGCCACCGCCGCCACGGCGGCGATGTCCAGCACATTGACCAGCGGGTTGCCGATGGTCTCGCCATAGACGGCGCGGGTGTTCGGGCGCATGGCGCGGGCAAAGTTCTCCGGGTCGGCCGGATCGACAAAGGTGGTCGCTATGCCCAGCCGCGCAAAGCCCACGCCCAGCTGGCCGACGGTGCCGCCATACAGCGTGCTGGCCGCGACGATGTGGTCGCCGGTTTTGAGGATGGCGAGCAGCGCGGCCATTTGCGCCGCCATACCGCTGGCGCAGGCCAGGGCAGCGCGGCCGTTTTCCAGGCTGGCCACGCGCTCTTCCAGCACCGCCACCGTGGGGTTGCTGATGCGGCTGTACACATTGCCGAAGGTCTGCAGGTTGAACAGGCTGCTGGCGTGCTCGGCGTTGTCGAACACGAAGCTGGAGGTCTGGTAGATGGGCACCGCGCGGGCGCCGGTCACGGGGTCGGGAATGGCGCCGGCGTGGATGCTGCGGGTGCCAAAGCCGTAGGCGTGGTCGCCACGGGGCGGGATGGGGGCATTGCTCATGGGGGAGTCCAAAAGGGTGGCCAGGCGGCCCGTCAATACGGCAGCTGGTGCGGGCGCTTGGCAGAAATCACGCGGGTGTTGACGCCCGCCCAGTTCAGCCCGCCAAACAGCCGGGCGTGCTCGATCTTCAGGCAGCGGTTCTGGATGACTTGCAGGCCGGCCTCTTCGGCGCGCTGGCCTGCAGCCTCATTGAAAACGCCCAGCTGCAGCCACAGGCAGCGCGCGCCAATCGCAATCGCTTCTTCGGCCAGCGGCGGGATGTCCTCGCTCTTGCGAAAGCAGTCCACCAAGTCGATGTGCCCGCCCTGTGCGGCAATCGCCTGCGCTGCTTCGGTCACGCTGGCGTAGCAGCGCTCGCCCAGGATCTGGCCGCCTTCCCGCGCCACGAGGGGGTTGACTGGCACGATACGAAAGCCGTGGGCCTGCAAATACTTGGCGGCAAAGTAGCTGGGGCGGTGCCATTGCGGCGACAGGCCCACGACCGCCATCGTGCGGCAGTGGGCCAGGATGTCGCGCAGGGTGCGGATGGTGTCGGGCGTGCGGAGCATGGGCGGCAGTGTACGCAGGGGGCAGGGCGCGCCGCCCTCGGATTTGCCCGCACCTGGCGGGGCCTCAGAGCGCCGTCAGCGCTTGCCGCACTTCGTCCACGCGCAGGATTTCGGTGAACACTACCGGCGCCTTGCCAGGGGCGTACAGCACATAGACCGGCACGCCGCTGCGACCCAGTTCGGTGAGCGCTGCGGTGATGGCCGGGTCGCGCCGGGTCCAATCGGCGCGCAGCAGCTGCACGTTCTTGGCGGCAAAGTCGGCCAGCAGCGCGGGGTCGGCCAGGGCGTTGCGCTTGTTGTACTGGCAGGTGATGCACCAGGCGGCAGTGAAATCGACAAACACCGGCTGGCCAGCCGCCGTCCGGCTGCGCACCTCTTCGGCGGACCAGGCTTGCCAGAGCCCGGTGGTGGCGGCGGCGCTGCCCGTGTTTCCGGCATTGGTTGCCGTGGGGGCGACGGGTTCCAGGACTTGGGTCAAGTTTTGGCCCCAAACGCCCAAGAATCCAGCGGTACTAGCTATCAAAACAGAAGCAAGCACGATGCGGATGCGGCCCGCCAGCGTCAACGACCAGGCCACGGCGCTGAGCGCGACCAGCAGCATCAGCAGGGTGGCGGCGCCGTCGATGCCGCTTTGCTGGCCCAGCACCCAGACCAGCCAGACCACGGTGGCAAACATCGGGAAGGCCATGGCGCGGCGGAAGACCTCCATCCACACGCCGGGGCGGGGCAGCCAGCGCACCACGGCGGGCACCAGCGCGGCGCCCAGGTAGGGCAGGGCCATGCCCAGGCCCAGCGCGGCAAACACGCCCAGCGCCTGGCCGGCCGGCAAGGTCACGGCCACCCCCAGCGAGGCGCCCATGAACGGCGCAGTGCAGGGCGAGGCCACGGCGACCGCCAGCACGCCGGACAAAAACGCATCGCCCACCGGGTGCCGCGCCTGCAGCGTGGCCAGGCGGCCGGGCACCAACAGGCCAAATTCAAAAACGCCCGCCAGGTTCAGCCCGATCAGCGTGAACAGCACCGCCAGCGCGGCCACCACGGCGGGCGACTGCAACTGAAAGCCCCAGCCCAGCTGCTCGCCCGCTGCGCGCAGGGCCAGCAGCAGGCCACCCAGCGCCAGGAATGACAGCACCACGCCGGCGGTGTAGGCCGCGCCCGACAGGCGCTGCGCGCTGCGATTCGTCCCATGCTTGGCAAAGCCCATCACCTTGAGGGCCAGCACCGGGAACACGCAGGGCATTAGGTTGAGCAGCAACCCGCCCAGCAGGCTGGCCAGCAGCGCGCCCAGGTAGGGCTGGAGCGGTGCCGGCGCGCTGCTGGGTGCGGTTGGGGCGGAGTTCGCGGCGTTGGCTGCGAGCGCAGCCGCCAGCGCGGGCGAGACCTCGGCCTTGGCGGCGGGTGCCCAACGGCCTTCGATCTTGGCGTCGGCGGCCCACCCGGCATCGCTGGCGCCCTCCACCGCCAGCACCAGCGGCAGGCGCTCGGGCGTTTCGCCGCGCTGGGGCGACAGGGGCAGGTCGGCCGTCCAGACGGCGCCGTCCCAGGATTGGGCCCAGTCGCTGCCCAGGCGGGCGGCGGGCACCAGCACCTCGGGCGTTTCCGGGAACACCATCAGCGTTTGGCCGCGCAGACGCTCGGGCAGGCCGGCGACGCGTAGCTGCAGCCGCTCGCCGTTCACGGTGGCGCGGGCCTCGCCGGCCAGGGCTTTAGCCTGCCGCGCCCGGGCCTGCTCAAAGGCGCTGGCGTGCAGCACGGTGGCGCCCTGGGTGGGCAGTTGCAGCGTGAACTGGCCGTTTTCTGGGATGCATTCCACGCGGCAGACCAGCCAGGTAGCGTTCAGGCGCAGCTCCACCAGGCCGTTGGCAGAGGGCGCGAAGTCCGGGGCCACCGTCACCGGCACGGACAGCAGCAAGTCGCCCTCGTAACCGTAGTTCGCCATGCTGCCAATGCGCATCAGCTTCGGAATCGGCCAGGCGATGGCGCCGGCGCTCAGTCCGGGCGGCAGGCTCCATTGCAGCTCGGTCGGCAGGCCGGAGTCGCCGGGGTTCTTCCAATAGGTGTGCCACTCGGGCTGGTGGGCAATGCGCAAGCCCAGCGCCAGCGGCTTGCCGGGCGCCACGCCCTCGGGCGCATGGGCGATCAGCTCGGCCCGCACATGGGGGGTGGTGACGACGGCGCCGCCAGGGGCTGACCCCGTCAGCGCAGATTTCAAGGAAATTTGGGCTCTAGCGCCCGTGGATAGAGCGGTGATAGCTATTAAAAAAATAGCAAAAACCAGGCGGTGGAGCAGGTGCAGGGACATGGCGGTGTAGGAGCGCGGGGCGCGGGCGTTGGTTCCGCACACCCCTGGGAGGAGGGCAGGTCAGGGCATCGACAGGTTCAGCTGGGCCCGGGGCGTCCAGGCGTCTTCCTGGGCGCCGGTTTGCGGCGGGGTCAGCACCAGGCGGTCGGCAGGCAGCTGGTGCTCGGCCAGGTAGGCCCGCACGGCGTCGGCGCGGCGCTGGGCCAGGTCTTGGGCTTGGGTCTCGGTGGCGGGCAAGTGGGAGAGCAGCAGGGCTTCCATTTCCGCTGGGGGCAGGTCTCGGGTCAGGCCCACCAGATTGCGGGGCTTGGGCATGTCGGTATTGCGATAGACCGCGCGCAGCAGGGTGGGGTATTCAGCGGCCTGCACGGGCTCGGTGTTGTCCGGGTTACGCCGGCGCTTTTCCGCCAGGATCAAGGCATCGAGCTGGGCGCGGCGCACCCCGTCGCGCTCGCGCGCCAGGCTGGATTGGCCGGTCACCGTGAGCTTGAGGCCGGGCCGGTCGCTGAGCGCCTGGACGATCTTGTCCAGCCCCTTGCGCGCGCTGGCGCTGAGTTCCGCGCTGCCGGGGGCGAAGCTGACATGGTCCAGGTCCTCGCCGCCGCCCAGGGCACTGGCCAGCAGCGCGAACGGTGCCGTCAGCGCCTTGCCAATTAGGTTGACGACGACCTTGAAGAGGATCGCGCCAATGCGAAATTCCGGATCGTTCAGCGAGCCGCTGATGGGCAGGTCCAGGTTGATCACGCCCTGACGGTCGGCCAGCAGGCTCACGGCTAGGCGCACCGGCAGGCTGTTGGGCGCGCCCTCCACTGGGTCGCCAAAGGTGAGCTGGTTCAGCGTCAGCCGGTTGCTGGCGGTGAGCTGGCCGTCGGGCTGGACCTGGTAGGCCACGTCCATGCTGAGCTTGCCGTCCTCGATGCCGTGGCCGGCGTACTTGATGGCGTAGGGCGTGAGCGGCGACAGCTCCAGATCACGCACCTTGCCCTGGATGTCCAGCGCCAGCGGCTTGGCCAGGGGGTTGAGCTTGCCGGTGATCTCCAGCGAGGCCGTGCCCTCGGCCTTGCCGCGCAACTCCAGATCGGCCAGCACCGGCGCACCGGCGGGCGCGACGGACGAAAACGCGCTCAAGCGGCCGGTCAGCTCGGTCAGGTTGGCCCGGTAATTGGGTTGGATAAAAAAGTCCGAGAACCGCACTTGGCCGTTGACCAGGCTCATGGGGCCGAACTGGAGCACCGGGGCCAGCGGGTCGGGGGCGCTGGTTTCGGCGCTGGCCTGGGGCTTGGCGGCCGGGGCAGCGGGCGCGTTACCGATCATGGCTTTGGCCGGTGCTGGCACTGGCGTGCTGCCCGGCGCCGGCTTGACCAGCTCGGCCAGGTTGAGCTGGCCCTGGTCGTTGAGCACCACGCGGGCGTAGAAGTTGGCCAGGCTGGTTTCTTGCACCGCAATCTGCGGCGCGGTGCGCGGGGCGATGGCCACCTGCACGCCGCGCAGGCCCAGGCTGTCCCAGGCCAACAGTTCTTCGCCGGCCTGCGGGGCCTGGGCAGTCTGGGCCGCGCTGCCGTTGGCCGCCGGGCCAGTGCTGCGGGCCTGCAGGCGGTCCAGGGCGGCATCGCCCTGCAGGCGCAGCGCGGGGCCTTCGGGGCGCTGGGCAAAGTCCACCTCGCCCCGGAAGCCGACTTGGGCGCGCACCAGCTGGAGGGCCAGAAAATCGCTCAGGTAACCGTCCAGCGCGTGCAGCGGCAGGCGGTTGGCGTCGATCTTGGCGCGCAAGGCCAGCGGGTTCAGGGCCAGGGTGCCGTCCACGGCCAGCCGGCTGCCGCTGCGGTTGCTGGCGCGGGGGGCATCGTCGTCCTCCCGCGCCTGTTTGGCGATGTTCGCCTGCGGCCGTTCCTGCAGGCGCGCCAGGGTGCGGCCATCGACCATGCGGGCGGCGAGTTTGAAGGGGGCGGGCTGCTTGCCATCCAGGGCCAGTTGACGGGCATCGATGGCCAGATCGCTCAGGCCAAAGGCCACGGGGCGGGTGGGGGTGTCGTCCTTCCAGGTGACGCTGCCGCCGTTGATGGCCAGCGTGCCCAGGGCCAGTTGCCAGGGGCTGGCGGTCGCGCCGGTTCCGGTAGGGGTGGTGGCGGTACTGGCCGCGCCGTCCGTGGGCTGGAGCCAGCGCTCCACCATCCAGCGGCCCTCGCGGTCGCGTTCGATGGCAAGGTTGGGGTCGGTCAGCGTCAGTTTCTCCGCACTCAAGCGGCGGCGGTCCAACGGCAGTTGCACGCCCGTCAGTGCCAGCTGGCCGATGTGGGCCAGGCGCTCATCGCCCTGGCGCAGCGCGGCCTGGTCCAGCGTGAGCTGGCGGGCCGTCACGGTCAGCCCCGTCGCACTGGGCTGGGCCTTGGGCGGTGCTTGCCATTGCAGGGCCAGTTCGCCGCTCAGCTGGCCTTCCACCTGGGGCACCAGAAAGGCCGCCAGGTAGGGATTGGCCAGCGGCAGGCCCAGTTGCTCCAGCGTCAGCTGGACCTGGGCGTGCTGCAACGTGGCTTCGCCGGCAAAGCGCAGGTCGCCTTGGGGTCGAGACTGCGGACCCCCCCGCTCTTGGAGCGCCAGGCCACCTTCAAAACGCAGCGGTTTTTGCAGGGGCCAGGCGATGTCGCGCAGGTCCAGCGCCAAGCCGGTGGCACTGACGGCGGCGGTCGGCTGGGGAACGGCGTCTTTCCAGTGAACCTGCCCTTCGGCAATGCGGGTCTGGGCGACCTGCACGGTCCAGCCGGGTGGTCCCGCCTGGGCGGTCGCGGTGTCCGGCATGGGGGCGGTCGGTGGCGTTTTGCTTGGACGGGTCGCCAGTTGCAGCCAGTTGATCTGGCCGTTGGCGGCACGCGTGGCATGAACCACCGGGGCCTGGAGCGTGATTTGGTTCAGTTGCACCACCCGGTCCAGCGGGCGCAGCTCGCCCAGTTCCACCGCCAGTTGCGCGGCGGCAAACAGGGGTTGGCCAGCCCGGTCGTTCAGGCGCAGGTCGCTTGCCTGGGCCCGGCCGGTCAGGCGGACCTGGCGCTCCGGGGTCTCGGCAAAGGCCAGGGTCAGCTCGCCTGCCAGCGTGGCGCCTTCAATCTGCACCGGCAGACTGGTGGGCAGGTAGGCGCGGTAGTCGGCCAGGTCCAGACCGTCCCAGCGCAGGGTGAGTTCGCCGCGCCGCATCTCGGCAAAGGGCGTGGCCTGGGCGCGGGTGTCAAAGTGGCTGCCATCCAGCGTGAAGGCCAGGTGCGGCTGCACCTGCACGCTGCGCTGCGAGGGCAAGGTGCTGAGGAAGGGAATTTGCAGCGCCAGGTTGCGCAGCGCGTGGGTGCTGCTGGTTGCCTGGTCCTCAAAGTCGATTTCGCCGCCGGACAGCACCAGGTTGTGCAGCGCCAGCTGCGCGGGGCCGGTGTCGGGCTGGTCGGGCGGGCTGGCCAGGCGCTGCACGATGTCGTCGATGTCGTAGCGGCCTTCGCCCAGGTGCGTCAAGCGCAGGTGGGGTGCCTCGACTGTGAGCGCATCCACCACCGGCGCCAGGCGTAGCAGGGATTGCAGCTCGGCATCGATATACACGCGCTCTACGGTCAGCAGGGGCGGTGCCTCGGGGGTGACGCCGCCAATCGCCAATTCGCGCAGCGTCAGCTCCAGCGACCAGGGGCGAACGTCCACCGTACCCACGGCCACCGGTCGGCCCAAGGCCTGGCTGCCAAAGTGCGCGATGCCCCAGCGCAGCAGGGGCGGCAGGCCGGCCCAGGCCAGGACCCAGAGCGCCAGCAGGGCGACAAGGGCGCGCAGGGCGCGGCGGGTCCAGGGGTGGGCGCGCAGGGTTTGTAGGGCGGGGGCATGGGGCATCGGCGGGACTTCAGTCGCGGGAGGCATCGCGGGCGGGGGAGGATTCGGTGGTGGTGGCCTTGGGCAGGCGGTCCAACTGCAATTCTGCCAAGTGGGTGTAGAGCGGCCGGCTGATGCTGCGCGAAATCCCGCTGGCCAACAGGGCACTGGCCATCAGGCTGAGCACCAGCTGGTAGCCGTCCACCATCTCCATCACGATCAGAAAGGCGGTCAGCGGCGTTTGCGTCACCGCCGCCAGAAAGCCCGCCATGCCCAGGGCGATCAGGGTGTGGGCAGCTTCGGGGTGACCGGTCAGTTGGGCGATGTCGTTGCCCAGCGAACCGCCAATCGCCAGCGAAGGTGCAAACAGCCCGCCTGGCGCGCCCGACCAGGCGGAGAGCCAGGTGCTCAGGAATTTCAGCAAGGTGAAGAATGCGCTGCTGTCGTCGCCTTGCAGCAGGGCCCGGGTGGGGTCTTGTCCGCTGCCAAAGGTGCTGCCATGGCTGACCAGGCCCAGCACGGCCACGGCCAGTCCGCAGCCGGCGGCAAAGCGCACCGGAAACTGCCGGCGCCAGCGGCTGAACCGGTCATGGCCGCCGCCTGTGAGCGATGCCAGCAGCAGCCGGGCAAACAGCCCCCCCAGCGCCCCGCAGGCCAGCGCGACCAGCAAGGCGGGCAGCAGCAGCGTCCAAGACAGCGGCGTGCTGCGGATCAGACCAAAGTGGCTCGCATTGCCATAGACCGACAGGCTGATCAGCCCCGCCAGCACGATGGCGGCCATGATCAGGCCGTTGCTGCGCTGCTCGGGGCGGCGCGACAGCTCTTCGATGGCGAACATGATCCCGCCCAGCGGGGTGTTGAAGGCGGCAGCGATTCCGGCGGCCCCGCCCGCAATCAGCAGGCCGTGGTCCGAGACCGCGCTGCGGGCCGGCAGCCAGTGCCGGGCGCTGTGCATGATGCCGGCCGCAATCTGTACCGAGGGGCCCTGCCGTCCCTGCGACAGGCCGCCCAGCAGGCCCAGGGTGGTCAGCGCCATCTTGGCCAGGGTCAGGCGCAGCGAGACGAACAGCCCCCGTTGCGCTGGGGCCACCCCGGGCGACAAAGCCGCCACCACCTGCGGAATGCCCGAGCCTGCCGCCCCGGGCGCCCAGCGCCGCGTCAGCCACACCACGCTGGCGGTGCACAGCGGCGTCCACAGCAGCGGCAGCCAGGGCAGGGCGTTGCGCCCTTGCGTGAACAGGGCGTGCGCGGTCTCTGTCATCCAGGTGAACACCACCACCAGGGTGCCCGCCAGCACGCTGAAGGACAACACGACGATGCGGGTCTGCCAAAGCGCGCGGTCGCTGATTTCCGAGCGCAGCGCCTCGGTGGGGTTGGGGTCGGAGTGCATGGTGCGCCTCGATGGACGGTGCAAAAAAGGTGCTGAAACGGTCTGGAAAGCCCATGATACATTTGGCCAAATGTATTGAGGTGCCATCACACAGAAAGGAGTCTCCCATGGTTCGAGTCGCATTGATGGGGTATGGCAAGGCCGGTAAGGCCGTGGCCAATGTGCTGCGCAGCGATCTCCGCTTTGAACTGTGCTGGGTCGCCCGGCGCAACGCCGACCCCGGCAGCTTCATTGAGGACCTGCCCGAGCTCCCCGATGCTCCCCGTGTGCCCCTGGTGGGCCTGAACGGCCTGAACCTGGACGACTGGATGGACCACCACCCGGTCGATGCCATCGTGGACTTTTCACGGGCCGAGACCCTGTATCGGTACGGCGAGGCCGTGCGCCAGCGCGGGCTGCTGCTGGTCAGCGCCATCTCGGCCTACCCGCAAGAGCATCTGGACTACCTGCGCCGGCTGGGTGAATCCGCCCGGGTGATGGCCTCGCCCAACATCACCCTGGGCATCAACTTTTTGATGCTGGCCGCCCGGATGCTGCGCGGCATTGCGCCCTTTGCCGATGTGGAGATCGTCGAGCAGCATTTCCGCGAAAAGCCCGAAATCTCAGGCACTGCCATGCGCCTGGCCGAAGCGCTGGACCTGCACGATGAGCGTGTCACCAGCCTGCGCCTGGGCGGGGTGGTGGGGCACCATGAGGTGCTGTTTGGCTTCCCGCACCAAACCGTGCGGCTGATCCACGAATCCATCCGGCGCGAGGCCTTTGGCACGGGCGCGGCCTTTGCGCTGTCCGAGCTGGCCGAATGCCCCCCGGGCTTCTACACCTTCGACGATCTGCTGATGCGCAAGATCAAGGCCCAATTGCTGGCCATGGCCTGAGGGGTGAGCGCCATGTCTGATGCCGTCTCGCCGCCCCAGGTGCTGCGCCAGTTCCGGATGGTGTTTGGCGCCGTGCGCAGCCATTTCCGCCAAGTCGAGAAACAAGCCGGCATTGGCGGTGCGCAGGCCTGGGCCTTGAGCCTGGTGCAGCGCCAGCCCGGCCTGGGCGTCACCGAACTGGCCCAGGCCATGGACATCCACCAGTCCACCGCCAGCAACCTGGTGCGCCAGCTGTTGCAGCGCGGGCTATTGCGATCAGAAAAATCTCCCCAAGACCGGCGCAGCGTGCATCTGCACCTGGAGCCTGCGGGCGCCGCGATGCTCCAGGCCCTGCCCGGACCCTTTGAAGGCGTCTTGCCTCAGGCCTTGCAGCAACTGCCCCCCGACGCACTGGCGCAGCTGCACGCGGGCCTGGCGCAGCTGCTCCCCTTGTTGCAAGCCGACCTGGCAGCGGGCGGGGTGCCGCTGGCCGAACTCTGAACCCCGAACGGTGCTCCGCAGAGCGCCCGCTAGGATGGCGGCATGTCTGCGCCTTCTGCTTCCGCTCCCCTTGTGCCCTCCCGTTTCTGGGCTGACCTGTCCACCCGCGACTTTGCCCAGCTGCAGGCCACGGGCCGCACCGCCGAGGTCGTGGCCGTGCTGCCGGTGGCGGCCATCGAGCAACACGGGCCGCATTTGCCACTGTCGGTCGATGCCACCCTGCTGCAAGGGGTGATCGACGCGGCCTTGCCGCTGCTGCCGCCGGAATTGCCGGTGCTGTTCCTGCCGCCGCAGAACGTGGGCCTGAGCCCCGAGCACCAGCGCTTTCCGGGCACCTTGACCCTGTCGCCCGCCACGGTGATCGCCCTGTGGAGCGAAATCGGCGCCTGCGTGGCGCGGGCCGGGGTCAAAAAGCTCTTGCTGCTCAACGGCCACGGCGGCCAGGTCAGCGTGATGGACATCGTCGCCCGCGAGCTGCGCAGCCGCCACGACCTGCTCACAGTGCATGCCAGCTGGTTCAGCCTGCCGCTGCCCGAGGAGGTGATGGCGCCCTTCAGCGCGCAGGAACAGCGCTTTGGCATCCACGCCGGCCAGACCGAGACCGCGATGATGCTGCACCTCGCCTCCGAGCGGGTGGCCATGGAATACGCGCGGGATTTTCGCTCTAGCTCCCAGGACCGGGCGGCGCGCTACGCCATCCTGGGCAATGGCAAGACCGCCAAGCTGGGCTGGCAGATGCAGGACTACCACCCCGCCGGCGCCGCTGGCAACGCCGCCGCTGCTACCGCTGAGCAGGGCGCGGTGCTGGTCCAGGGCGCGGCCCAGGCGCTGGTGCAGCTCCTGCAGGAAATCCACCAGCTGCCTTTGTCCACGCTGGTGAATGCGCCGGAGCAAGTGAAGACCAGTACCACCACCTGGCGAAAGATCAAGGATGTTTTTGGGCTCTAGGTCAATGGATTCAAGCGGTATTAGCTATTGAATCAGGAGCGTTTTTTATCCATGCCCCACTGGATTGACACCCACTGCCACCTGGACGCGCCCGAGTTCGCGTCCGACCGCGATGCCGTACGCGCGCAGGCCCGGGCGGTGGGGGTGGTGCATTGCGTGCTGCCGGCGGTGGAGCGGGCGCATTGGGGCGCTCTGCCCGCCCTGGCCGCGCGGCACGGGGACAGCTATGCCCTGGGCATCCACCCGCTCTATACCGGCCGGGCCGATCCCGCCGACCTGGAGGCGCTGGCCCAGGCGCTGGAAGCGCACCGCGACGATCCGCGCCTGGTGGCGGTCGGTGAGATCGGGCTGGACGGCTTTGTCCCTGGGCTGGATTTGGCGCGGCAGACCCAGTTCTACCGTTCGCAGCTGCAGCTGGCCCGGCGCTTTGACCTGCCGGTGATCCTGCATGTGCGCCGCTCGGCCGACCTGCTGCTCAAGGCGCTGCGCGAGATTCCAGTGGCGGGCGGCATCGCCCATGCCTTCAACGGCAGCCTGCAGCAGGCCCAGGCCTTTGTCGCCCTGGGCTTCAAGCTGGGCTTTGGCGGCGCGCTGACCTACGACCGCGCGCTGCAACTGCGCCGCCTGGCCACGACCCTGCCACCCGATGCCCTGGTGCTGGAGACCGATGCGCCCGACATTCCGCCCCACTGGCTGTACGTGACGGCCGAGCAGCGCGCCCAGGGCCAGCCCCAGGGCCGCAACACGCCGGCGGAGTTGCCGCGCATTGCGGCGGTGCTGGCGCAGCTGCGCGGCTGCGGCCTGCCCGAGCTGGCGGCGCAGACCCGCGCCAACGCCTGCGCCGCCTTGCCCCGGCTCGGGGCATTGCTTGACCCCTGAGAATTGGCGCATGTCTTTGGCCGCTTCTGATTTGTCTTCCTCCGCGCCCACGGCCGACGCCGCAGCGGGTGAGCGCCTGGTCGGCCTGCCGCCAGTGGTTTCGCCGCAGACCCGGGTACTGATCCTCGGCAGCTTCCCCGGCGAGGCGTCCTTGAAAGCGCAGCAGTACTACGCCCACCCGCGCAACCAGTTCTGGCCGCTGTTGCAGGCCCTGTGGCCGCAGCACCCGCAGCCACTGGATTACCCGGGCCGCTGCGCCTGGTTGCTCGACCGGGGACTGGGCCTGTGGGATGTCTATGCCGCCTGTCTGCGCGAAGGCAGCCTGGACACGGCCATCCGCGAGGCGCAGCTGAACGACTTTGCCGCGCTGCGGGCGCATTGCCCGCGCCTGCAGGCCGTGGTCCACAATGGTGGCGAGAGTTTTCGCTATGCGCGCGCCGTGCAGCAGGCCCTGGGCCGGGAGGACGGCTTGCTCCCCGTGTTGAAATTGCCGTCCACCAGCCCCGCCAACGCCTCCTGGTCCTTCGAGCGCAAGCGGGCCGCCTGGGCCCAGGCGCTGGCCGCCCAAGGACTGTGTTGAAGAATCCCATGAGCCGAACCAAACCTGCCGTTTCCCTGCCCGAAGTCAGCGTCTCCGACGATACCGGCGTGCGCCATCTGCACCTGGGCACGCCCTGGATTCAGGGCTCCATGCGCTTCAAGGACCCGATCGCGCTGGAGCTGGAATATGTACAGCGCATGATGGCCTGGCTCTTGTTTGTCGAGCCCAGCTCCGTGGCCGAGCGTCACGCCATGCAGCTGGGCCTGGGCGCGGCGGCGATCACCAAGTTCTGCCACAAGAAGCTGGGCATGCGTACCACCGCTATCGAACTGAACCCGCAAGTGCTGGCGGTGTGCCGCAGCATGTTCCGCCTGCCGCCGGACGGGGCGGGCCTGACGGTGGTGCTGGGTGATGCCGCGCAGGAGATCCGACAACCGCAGTGGCAGGGCAGTGTGGATGCGCTGGCCGTGGACCTGTACGACCATGAAGCCGCCGCCCCGGTGCTGGACAGCCCCGACTTCTACGCCGACTGCCGCGCCCTGCTGACCGAGGACGGCTGCATGACCGTCAACCTGTTTGGCCGCTCGTCCAGCTACGAGCGCAGCCTGCAAAGCATGGCGGTCGCCTTTGGCCACGATGCGCTCTGGGCCTTCAAGCCCACCCGCGAGGGCAATACCGTGGTGCTGGCGCAGCGCACCCCCAGCCGCCCCGACCGGGAACTGCTGGAGGCCCGGGCCCAGGCCGTGGAGGCCCGCTGGGACTTGCCCGCGCTCAAGTGGCTGCGCGCCTTCAAGCCCGTGGGGGCATGAGCCTGCCGGCATGAGCGTGGTACCCGAACCGGCTGCGGCACCCCTCTACCAAGGTCCGCTGGACTGGCGCCCGCTGGTGCAATGGCTGCGCGCCGATGGGGTAATTACCCCCGAGGAGGCCGAGCGCACCATCGCCCGCTGCTCCCAGGCCGAGAGCGCGCAGCACCCGCTGCTGCGGCTGGCCAGCGTGGCCATGCTGCGTGCCAGCGATGGTCGTCCGCTGGACCTCGAAATGCTCACCGAGTACCTGGCCCAGCGGGCGGGTCTGCCGTATTTGCGCATCGACCCGCTCAAGGTCGATGTGGCCCGGGTGGCCGACACCATGAGTGCCACCTACGCCGAGCGCCACAAGGTGCTGCCGGTGCAGGCCACCGCCGACGAGCTGGTAGTGGCCACGGCCGAGCCCTTTCTGACCGACTGGCTGCCCGAAGTCGAGCGCCAGGCCCGCCGGCGGGTGCGCCGGGTGGTCGCCAATCCCGAGGACATCCACCGCTACACCGCCGAATTTTTCGCGCTGGCCAAGTCCGTGCGCGCTGCGCAAAAAGCCGGTGGTGCCACGGCGGCCAGCAGCTTCGAGCAGCTGGTGGAGCTGGGCAAGACCACCAAACAACTCGACGCCAACGACCAGGCGGTGATCCGTGTGGTGGACTGGCTGTGGCAATACGCCTTCGACCAGCGCGCCAGCGACATCCACCTGGAGCCCCGGCGCGAGCAGGGCGTGATCCGCTTTCGCATCGACGGGGTGCTGCATCCGGTTTATCAGATGCCGATGGGGGTGCTCAACGCCATGACCGCCCGGGTCAAGCTGCTGGGGCGCCTGGACGTGGTGGAGCGCCGCCGCCCGCAGGATGGCCGCATCAAGACCCGCAACCCGCGCGGCGAGGAGGTGGAAATGCGCCTGTCCACCCTGCCCACGGCCTTTGGCGAAAAGATGGTGATGCGCATCTTTGACCCCGACAACGCCGTCAAGGACCTGGATGCGCTAGGGTTTTCGCCCCAGGATGCCCAGCGCTGGGAGGCGCTGATCCAGCGGCCGCACGGCATCATTCTGGTGACTGGCCCCACGGGCTCGGGCAAGACCACCACGCTGTATTCCACCCTCAAGCGGGTGGCGACCGAGGAGGTCAACGTCAGCACCGTCGAGGACCCGATCGAAATGATCGAGCCGCGCTTCAACCAGACCCAGGTCCAGCCGCAGATCGATTTCACCTTTGCCGAGGGCGTGCGCGCGCTGATGCGCCAGGACCCCGACATCATCATGGTGGGCGAGATCCGCGACCTGGAAACTGCCGAAATGGCGGTGCAGGCGGCCCTGACCGGGCACCTGGTGTTCACGACCTTGCACACCAACGATGCGCCATCGGCGATTTCGCGGCTGCTGGAGCTGGGCGTGCCGGCGTATCTGATCAATGCCACCTTGCTGGGCGTGCTGGCCCAGCGCCTGGTGCGCACCCTGTGCAAGCAGTGCAAGGAGCCGGATAACCAGGCCTCGCTGGTGGCGCTGACCGAGGCCGTCAAGCCCTGGGCCCTGGCCGGTGGTTACCGCCCCTATCGCCCCGTGGGCTGTGTGGACTGCCGCATGACCGGCTACCGGGGGCGGATGGGGCTGTACGAGCTGCTGGTGGTCACGCCCGCGTTGAAGGAAGGGATCACGGCTGCGCCTTCGATCGATGCGCTGCGCCGCCAGGCTGTAGCCGATGGCATGACCCCGCTGCGCATGGCGGGTGCCTTGCGCGTGGCCCAGGGGCTGACCACGCTGGAAGAAGTGATCGCCTGCACCCCGCCGCCACGTTGAGATTCAGGGGAATTCAGGGAAAACCCGAGGTCTGCGGTAGGTGGAATCCACATGGAGCGATCGGCGGATTGGCGACACAATCCGCGCTTCCTGAATCTCTGGGAGTCCTTCCGTGATCAAGAGTCAAAAAGACTTTTTCTCCGGCCTCATGTTCATCGTGATCGGTGTGGCCTTTGCCGTTGGGGCAAAGAACTACAGCATCGGTTCCGGTGCCCGCATGGGTCCTGGTTATTTCCCCCTGTTGCTGGGTGTCCTGCTGGCGCTGATCGGTGCAGTCATCACCGTCGTCTCTGTGGTGGGCAAGCGCACCAGCGCCGATGGCGACAAGATCGGCAAGTGGGCCCTCAAGCCCCTGTTCTTCATCATCTTGGCCAACCTGCTGTTTGGCGTGCTGATTGGTGGCCTGCCCAGCATTGGCCTGCCTCCCATGGGCATGATCATCGGCATTTATGTGTTGACCATCGTGGCCAGCATGGCGGGTGATCAGTTCTCGCTCAAGAGCTCGCTGGTGCTCGGCACGGTCCTGGCAGCGGGCAGCTATGTGGCCTTCGTCTGGGCGCTCAAGCTCCAGTTCCCCGTCTGGCCCACGTTCATTACCGGCTGAGGTAAACCACCATGGAATTGTTTGACAACCTGGCTTTGGGTTTTGGGGTGGCGTTCACCTTCCAGAACCTGATCTACGCATTTGTCGGCTGTCTGCTCGGCACCCTGATCGGGGTGCTGCCGGGCCTGGGGCCGGTGACGACCATCGCGATGCTCTTGCCCGCCACTTACGCGCTGCCGCCCGTGGCCGCGCTGATCATGCTGGCAGGCATTTACTACGGTGCGCAGTATGGCGGCTCCACCACTGCGATTTTGGTGAACCTGCCGGGCGAATCCTCGTCGGTGGTCACGGTGATCGACGGCTACCAGATGGCCCGCAATGGCCGTGCGGGTCCCGCGCTGGCGGCTGCCGGTCTGGGCTCGTTCTTCGCCGGTTGCGTGGGCACCTTGATCCTGGCGGCCTTTGCCGGTCCGCTGACCGAGGTGGCCTTCAAGTTCGGCCCGGCCGAATATTTCTCGCTGATGATCCTGGGCCTGATCGGCGCCGTGGTCCTGGCTTCGGGCTCGC
>CAZQXQ010000003.1:0-48289 GCA_964597235.1 uncultured Burkholderiaceae bacterium
CCTGCGCCCCGAGGACAGCACCAACACCGAGCTGGGCTTGCGCTGGGCCCAGGGCGGCAGCCAGTTCTCGGCCGTGGCCTACCGCAATCGCCTGCGCAACCTGATTGCCTTTGGCGCCGCTGGCCCCTGTGCGTCTGCCTTTGGCTGCTACGCCAACACGGCCCGCGCCGAGTACCAGGGCATCACCCTGGCGGGCTCGCACCGTCTGGGCGGCGTGCAGCTGCATGCCTCGGTCGATTTCCAGGACCCCACCGACCGGGACACCGGCCGCCAGTTGGCCCGCCGCGCCAAGCGCCACGCCAAGCTGGCTGCCGACACTCAGGCGGCTGGTTGGACGGTTGGCGCTGAGCTGCAGGCCGCTGGCCCGCGCTTTGACAACGCCGCCAACACCCAGGTGCTGGGAGGCTATGGCGTGCTCAACCTCTACGCCAGCACCCGCCTGAGCCGCGAGCTGAGCCTGCTGGCCCGCATCGACAACTTGGCCGACAAGGACTACCAGCTGGCCCGCACCTATGCCACCGCCGGTCGCCTGGCCTTTGTGCAACTGAAATGGACCCCGCAGTGAGCGCTGCTTCTCCCCCGGCCGTGGCCCGCTGCCCGGCCCTCTTGATTGCTGCCCCGGCCTCGGGGCAGGGCAAGACCACCGTCACCGCCGCGCTAGCCCGGCTGCATACCCGCCAGGGCCGCAAGGTGCGGGTGTTCAAGTGCGGGCCGGACTTCCTGGACCCCCACTGGCACCAGCTGGCCACCGGCGCCCCGGTCCACCAGCTGGATCTGTGGATGAACGGTGAAGCCGACTGTGCCCAGCGCCTACACGCTGCTGCGCAGGAGGCCGATCTGCTGCTCATCGAGGGTGTGATGGGCCTGTTCGACGGCCAGCCCAGCGCCGCCGACCTGGCCCAGCGCTTTGGCGTGCCGGTGCTGGCGGTGGTCGATGCCTCGGCCATGGCGGGCACCTTTGGCGCGCTGGTGCACGGCCTCAAGGACTACCGGCCCGGTTTGCCCTGGGCCGGGGTGCTGGCCAACCGCGTCGGCACGCCCCGCCATGCGGACATGCTGCGCGCCGGCCTGCGCGACCCGGCCGACTGGCTGGGCGCGCTGATGCGTGTGGTGCCCCAAAGCGCAGAAGTCACGGGCAAAGCCGGCAAGGCCAGCCCGGCGCTGCTGCCTGAACGCCACCTGGGCCTGGTCGCCGCGCACGAGCTGGAGGACGCCCTAGTCCGCCTCGACGCCGCCGCTGACGCGCTGGCCGCCACGCCCCTGGGCCAGATGGACGGCGCAGCCTTGCAGCGCTGGGCGGTGGATTTCCCCGCACCCGCGGTGCCGCCCGCCGTGCCGCCTTTGCTCCAGGGCCGCACCGTGGCCGTGGCGCGGGATGCGGCGTTCTGCTTTCTCTACGCGGCCAACCTGCAAACGCTCAAGGCCCTGGGCGCGCAGCTGGTCTTTTTCTCGCCGCTGGCCGACGCGGCCTTGCCGCCCTGCGATGCGGTCTGGTTGCCTGGCGGTTACCCGGAATTGCACACCGCCCAGCTTGCCGCCAACCAGGGCATGCGCGCCAGCCTGCAAGCCCATGTGGCGCAGGGCAAGCCCCTGTGGGCGGAGTGCGGCGGGATGATGGCTTTGTTCGATGCCATCGTGCTCAGCGACGGCAGCCGCCACCCGCTGTGGGGCCTGTTGCCCGGCACGGTGACGATGCACAAACGCCTGGCCGCGCTGGGGCCGCAGCACCTGACGGTGGACGGCCACACCTTGCGCGGCCATACCTTCCATTACTCCACGGTGGAGACCCCGCTGCCCGTGCAGGCCCGCACCGCCCGCCCCGGCGAGCAGCCTCAGCCCGGCGCTGGCGAGGCCCTGTACCGCCAGGGCAGCATCGCGGCCAGCTATTTCCATGCCTGGTTCCCGTCCAGCCCCGAGGCGGTGGCGGATCTGCTGGGCGGGGGAGGGCGGTGATGGCTCCGGGCTTGCACGGCTTTCCCCGCAGCGAACTGATCCTGGGCGGCCAGAAAAGCGGCAAGTCCCGCCGCGCCGAGCTGCAGGCGCGCGATTGGCTTGCCATTTCACCCACCCACCGCGCCGTGCTGCTGGCCACCGCCCAGCCCTGGGATGCGGAAATGCAGGCCCGCATCGCCCGCCACCAGCAGGACCGCGCGCAGCGGGTGCCGGGCCTGGCCACCGTCGAGGAGCACTGGAGTCTGTCCACCGCGCTGCAGACGCAAAGCCGGCCGGACACCCTGGTCGTCATCGATTGCCTGACCCTGTGGCTAACCACCTGGACCATGCCCTGGGAAGATGCACCGGAAGAATTTAGGTCAAAACGGCCTTCAGGCCAGAATTGGTCAGCGGAACGCGCTCTCTTTTTAGAAGCGCTTTCCCAGGTGCCGGGGCCGGTGGTGCTGGTCGGCAACGAGATTGGCCTGGGTGTGATTCCGCTGGGCCGCGAGGTGCGGGCCTTTGTCGATGCGCTGGGCCAGCTCAACCAGGCTGTGGCCCAGGCGTGTCAACGGGTCACGCTGATGGCGGCGGGCCTGCCGCTGTTTCTGAAAGGCGGACCCCCATGACGCCCACCCCGGTCAAGCGCATCCTCATCGTCGTCGCCGTGCTGTTGGCGCTGGTGTTTTTGATGAGCAGTCTGGCGCAGGCGCAGCCCGTGCAGGTCACTGACCAGCGCGGCGTGACCGTGCGCCTGGCGCAGCCGCCGCAGCGCATCGTCAGCCTCTTGCCCTCGCTCACGGAGAGCGTTTGTGCGCTGGACCAATGCCAGCGCCTGGTCGGCACCGACCGCTATTCCAACCACCCCGCCAGCGTGCAGCGCCTGCCCAAGGTGGGCGGCGGGCTGGACCCGAACATCGAGGCCATCGTCGCGCTGCGGCCGGACATGGTGCTGATGTCGGTGTCCTCGCGCGCCAGCGCCCGGCTGGAGGCCCTGGGCATCAAGGTGGTGGCGCTGGAGCCCAAGACCCATGCCGATGTGCAGCGCGTGCTGGCCACGCTGGCGCAGCTGCTGGCCGTGCCCGAGGACCAGGCCCGGCAGGTCTGGCGGGTGATTGACAGCGCCGTCTCGGCGGCGGCGCAGAGCCTGTCGCCGGCCGCCAAAGGCACACGGGTGTACTTCGAGGTCAGCCGGGGGCCGTATGGCGCGGGGGAGGGCTCGTTCATCGGCGAAACCCTGGCCCGGCTGGGCGTGCGCAATGTGATCCCGGCCACGCTGGGGCCGTTTCCGCGCCTCAACCCGGAGTTCGTGGTGCGGGCCAACCCCGAGCTGATCATGATTGGCAACCGCAGCATGCAGGCCATGGTGCCGTACCCCGGCTGGGAGAGCATCGAGGCCGTGCGCCGCCAGCGCATCTGCGTGTTTGGGATTGATGAGTCCGACGTGGTCGTGCGCCCCGGCCCGCGCATGGCCGAAGCGGCCCGGCTGATGGCGCAGTGCCTGAACGACAAGATGGCCGCCGGGGCGGACTCCAAAGGCCGCAAACCGTGAGCCTGAAGGCCCTGCACCAGGCCCACCGCGCCCGCTGGCTGCTGCTGGCGCTGGCCCTGCTGTCGGTGGGCCTGACCGCACTGGGTGCCAGCGTGGGCAGCACGGGCTTTGACAGCGTGCTGCGCTGGGCCGAGGACCCGCTGGCCGCCCAGATCGTCTGGGACATCCGCCTGCCTCGCAGCCTGGGCGCCTGGCTGGCTGGCGCGCTGCTGGGCCTGGCGGGCGCGGTCGCGCAGGGGCTGTTTCGCAACCCGCTGGCCGACCCGTTTTTGCTGGGCAGCGCCTCGGGCGCCTCGCTGGGTGTGGCCACGGCGATGGCCCTGTTTGGCGTCGCGCCCACCATGGTTTGGCTGACCCGGCTGGGGTTGACGGGCGCAGCCTTTGTCGGTGCGGTGCTGGCCGTGCTGCTGACCCTGCAACTGGCCCGGGGCGTGCAGCACACCCTGCGCTTGCTGCTGGCCGGCGTGATCGTGGGCGTGGTGCTGGGGGCCATCAAAGACCTGATCACCCTGGCGGCGCCAGACATCATTCCGTCCATGCAGGGCTTCAACCTGGGCAGCGCCGGCTTCATTGGCTGGTCGGCCTGCGTGCTGATGGCCGCTGCCTGGGCCGTGTCGGCGCTGGCCGCCTGGGTGTTCAGCCGCGCGCTCGACGGCCTGAGCCTGGGCGAGGCCACCGCCGCCAGCCTGGGCCTGCCGCTGGCGCCCATGCGCGTGGCCCTGGTGGCGGTGATTGCGCTGGCCACCGGCACGGCCGTGGCGCAGACCGGGCTGATCGCCTTCGTGGGCCTGGCGGCGCCGCACCTGGTACGCTCCCTGGTCAAGGGCACGCACGCCTGGCTGCTCCTGCTGGCCAGCCTGATGGGCGGTGTGCTGCTGATGGCCGCCGACATCCTGGCCCGCTGGCTGATTGCCCCACAGGAACTGCCGGTGGGCGTGCTCACCGCGGTGATGGGCGGCAGCTACCTGCTGTGGCTCATGCACCGCCGCACCGGCGGCTTGGGGAGTGCGCGATGAGTGCCCTGGCTCCGTCCCCCGCGCTGGAAGCGCGCCAGTTGGACGTGCGCCTGGGCGATGCGCCCGTGCTGCACGGCGTGTCCTTGGCCTTGCCCAAGGGTCGCTGGACGGCCATCGTCGGCCCGAACGGCGCGGGCAAATCCACGCTGCTCAAAGCCCTGGCCGGCTTGTTGCCGCCGGGCGCCCATGCCAGCGGCCAGGTGCTGCTGCAGGGCCAGCCCTTGTCAAACATTCCCGCCCGGCAACGGGCCCGCCAGTTGTCCTGGCTGGGGCAGAACGAAGCGGCGTCGGACGATCTGAGCGTGCTGGACGTGGCCATGCTGGGCCGCCTGCCGCACCAGGGCTGGCTGGCCCCGCCCAGCGCGGCCGACCACCGCGCTGTGGAAACTGCGCTGCGCACCACCCAGGCCTGGGACTGGCGCCAGCGCCCGCTGGGCCAGCTCTCGGGTGGCGAGCGCCAGCGCGTGCTGCTGGCCCGTGCGCTGGCCGTGCAGGCGCCAGTGCTGCTGATGGACGAGCCCCTGGTCAACCTCGACCCGCCGCACCAGGCCGACTGGCTGGGCATCGTGCAATGCCTGCGCGAGGCCGGCTGTACGGTGGTCAGCGTGCTGCACGAGGTCTCTATGGCACTGCAGGCCGACGAGATCGTCGTCATGGCGCAGGGCCGGATCTGCCACCAGGGCGCGGCCACCGACCCCGCCACCCACCGCGCCGTGTGCGCGGTGTTCGACCACCGCCTGTCCATCCACGCGGTGGACGGGCAATGGGTGGCTTTGCCGGTGGTCCCTGCACCCACGGCACTTGTCCCGCCTCTTTGAAGGAAACCGACCATGTGGATTGAAAGCGCATTCGCGCAAATCGCTCAGCTTTTGCTCTGGCCTGTGCTGCTCAGCGTGGGGTTGGCTTTTGCCTATGCCCTGTGGGTGTCCGGCATGGCCCTGATGGAAGCCTGGCAGCGCCGCCGCCCCGGGGCCTACCGCAGCCTGCAGGCAGCCCCCGATGCCAGCCCCGAGGAAGTGGAACTGCAGCTGGTGCGGGCGCTGGAGCCGGTGCGCCTGCTCAGCCGCCTGAGCCCCATGCTGGGCCTGATCGCCACCATGATCCCCCTAGGCCCCGCGCTGCAGAGCGTGGCGGTGGCGGGCGGCCAGGGCCAGCAGGCGCTGGCGGTGTTCAGCGGGGCATTTGCTGGGGTGGTGCTGGCGCTGGCCGCTGCCGCCCTGGGGCTGGTGGTGTATTCGGTGCGCCGCCGCTGGCTGCTGGCCGAGCTGTTGCAACTGCGCCGCGAGCGGGGCTGGGCATGAGCCGCGGGTTGCGCCACCTGTCCATCCTGCAGGAGGACGACGACGATCCCATGCTCTCGGCCGTCAACCTAGTCGATGTGTTCCTGGTGCTGGTGGTGGCCCTGCTCACCGCCGTGGCGGTGCGGGGCCAGAGCGAGGCCCAGCCGGATGTGACCCTGATCCGCCGCCCTGGCCAGCCCGACATGGAGATCGTCGTGCGCGAACAAGGCCGCGAGGTCCGCTACCAGGGCGCGGGCAGCGCCGCGCAAGGCCAGGGCGTGCGCGCCGGCGTGGCCTACCGCCTGGCGGACGGGCAGATCGTTTATGTCCCAGAAACCGGGGCTCCGGAGGCGGGCCGCTAATGCGCCTGCACCCCATCGGCTGGCCTTGGTTCTGGCCTGAAGCTGGGCCTGCCGCATTCCGCTGGCTGGCCGCCTGGCTGCTGGCCATGCTCTGCGGCCTAGCCCAGCCTGTCTGGGCGCAGGGACGCCTGCTGTGGGTTACCGGCGACATCACCCCGGCCGCGCGCACCGCCCAGGTCGAGCGCCTGGGCCTGGCCGCCGGCTGGCAGGTGCAGGCGCTGGACCTGCCGTTGAAAACCCCTACCGAGCTGCCCGAGGCCGAGCGCGCGCGCTGGCGCCAGGCGCTGGCGCAGGTCGACCAGGTCTGGATCGACGCGCCCCATGCCAGCGTGGAGGCGCGCTTGCGCCAGGTGCTGGAGCCGCTGCTGGCCGAACGGCCCTTGTCCCGTGTGGTCTGGGTCCTGGCCGGGCAGGGCGTTTTGCCCCCCGCGCCGGATACACCTCAGCGCATTGCCGCCTATGTGCAGGCCGGGGGCGAGGCCAATTTGCGGCAGGCCTGGGTGCTGGCCCAGGCCTGGCAGCAGGACCTGCCCCTGCCCGAGCTGCCGCTACCGGCCCTCTGGCCCGCGCGCGGCCTGTACCACCCCGACACTTCCAGCGCGCTGCCCGATGCGCGGGCCCTGCAGGCCTGGCAACAAAGTCAGCCGCAATGGGCAGGCCGCCCTGCGGTGGCGCTGCTGGTGCACCGCCACCATTTCGTCCATGGCGAAACGGCCTGGCTGGACCGGTGGATTGCGTTGTTTGCGCAGCAAGGATTGTTTGCCTACGCGGTGTTTGGCCCGTCGCCCGATCCTGCTGCCCTGGAGTCCCTGCTGGAAGGGGACGACGGCCGCCCCCACCCGCGCGTGCTGGTGCTGCACCAGCTCGTCAGCCAGCCCGCTGCGCTGCAGCCCTTGCTGGCGCGCTGGGGCGTGCCGCTGCTGGCCACTCAGCCCTGGCGTGGCGGCACCGAAGACGACTGGGCTGGCCATCCCACTGGCCTGCCGCTGTCGGACCTGCCCTTCTACCTGGCCCAGCCCGAAGCGGCGGGTGCTGTCGATCCCGTGCTGGTCACGGCCACAGCGGAGCAGGGACGCCGCACCGTGCTGATCGAGCGCCAGGCCCTGGCCGTGGTGGGGCGGGCGCAGCGGCTGGTTGCCCTGCAGGATCGCCCCCGCGCCCAGCGCCGGCTGGTGGCCATGGTTTACAACTACCCGCCCGGCGGCACGAACTTCGGTGCCTCGTTCCTGAACGTGCCACGCAGCCTGCAGCGCGTCTCCGCCGCCCTGGCCGACGCGGGTTACACCACCCGCGCCGTCGCGGAGGGCGACTGGGTCGAAGGCCTCAAGCCCCTGCTGGCGGCCTACTACCCGGGGGCCGACCTGCGCCAGCTGCTGGCCCGGGACCAGGCCGAGGCCCTGCCGCTGGCCCGCGACCGGGCCTTCTACGAGCAGCTGCCGGCCCCTGTGCGCGCGCGCATCGAGGCCCACTGGGGCCCGCCCGAGCGCAGCCGCTACCTGCTGGACTGGCAGGGCGAGCGCGTGTTCGCCATTCCCCGCCTGCAGCGTGGTCATCTGGCCGTGCTGCCCCAGCCCCCGCGCGAGGAAACCCTGCGCCTGGGCCAGAACCCCTTCATGCACAAGAGCCAGGCGCCGCTGTCGCACCATTACTTGGCCACTTATCTGTGGGCTGGGCAGGCCGATGCGCTGATCCACTTTGGCACGCATGGCACACAGGAATGGGCGCCCGGTAAGGCGCGCAGCCCCGACGTCTGGGACGACGTCATGCTGCCTTTGACTGCGGCGGCGGGCCATGTTCCGGTGGTCTATCCCTATATCGTGGACAACCTGGGCGAGGCCCTGACCGCCAAGCGTCGGGGTCGGGCCGTCCTGGTCAGCCACCGCACGCCCTCGTTCGCGCCCGCCGGCTTCAACGCCCGCATGGCCCAGATGCACGAACTCATGCACGAGTGGGAGACCGTGGACGCTGGCCCCACCCGCCAGGGGCTGGAGCGGCGCCTGGTCGCGCAGTTTGTTGAGCACCAGCTGCACCGCGACCTGGGCTGGACGGCCGAGGCAATCGCCCGCGATTTCGAGGGCTTCCTGGAGCAGCTCCATCCCTACCTGGACCGCCTGGCGCAGAGCAGCCAGCCCCAGGGCCTGGCCGTCTTTGGCGAGGTGCCCACGCCCGAGCGTCGGCGCCAGACCCTGCTGCAGGCCTTGCGCCAGCCCCTGATCGACGCGTTGGGCGAGGACATCGACGAGGCCTTTTTGATCGACCACCGCGCCGTTGTCCAGTCGCGCCCGGCCCGCTGGCTGGAGGTGGCGCTGCGCGATGCCGAGGCCGCCAGCCGGCTGGACCTGCGCCCGGCGCCGGCCGAGCCCGGGTCGGGCGAAGAGGCCCCCGTGCGCGGCGGCGACTTCGTGCCCAACCGCGCCGCGCGCAAGCCCATCGATTCGGCGGCCCTGCACGCCCTGGCGCTGCGCGCGCAGCAGCTGGAGGCCTTGCTGGCCACCGAAGGCGAAATCCCCGGCCTGCTGGCCGCGCTGGACGGCCGCTACCTGACGGCTGCCTATGGCGGCGACCCCATCCGCAACCCCGACAGCCTGCCCACCGGCCGTAACCTCACCGGGCTGGACCCCAGCCGCCTGCCCACGCGCCAGGCCTACGAGGTAGCGCAGCGCCTGTTCGCGCAGTGGCTGGAGGATTGGCGCGTCGCCCATGGCGGGCGCATGCCCCGGCGTCTGGTGCTGTCGCTGTGGGCGGGTGAAACCCTGCGCCACCAGGGCGTGATGGAAGCCCAGGCCCTGGTGGCGCTGGGCCTGCGCCCGGTGTGGGACAGCACCGGGCGGCCCCAGCGGGTGGAGTTGATCCCGCGCGACGCGCTGGGCCGCGAGCGGGTGGACGTGCTGCTCAGCGTCACCGGCTCGTACCGCGACCAGTTCCCAGCGCTGATGGCGCTGATCGACCAGGCCGTCGCCCTGGCGGCCGAGGCCGAACCCGCCAATGCCGTCGCCCGCAATACCGCCACGGTGGAGGCCGCGCTGCGCCGCGCCGGGTTGCCCGCGCTCCAGGCGCAGGCCCTGGCCCGGGCGCGCAGCTTTGGCAACGCCAGCGGCGATTACGGCACCGGCCTGTCCGATGCCGTGCAGGATGGTGGCCTGCGCCGGGACGATGCCCGCCTGGGCCAGCTGTTCCTGGAGCGCATGGGCCAGCCCTTTGTGAACGGCGAGCCGCTGCCCGGGGTGGCACGCGCCCAGGCGGCCCAGGCCCTGGGCGCGCACCTGCGCGAGGCGGATGGCGCCGTGCTCTCGCGCAGCTCCCACCTGTACGCCATGGCCACGTCCGACGATCCCTTCCAGTACCTCGGTGGGCTGGCGGCTGCCGCCAAGGCCGCAGGTAAGCAGGGCGACTTGGCCCTGTACGTGAGCGAGCTGCACGAGGCCCGCGAGGCGCACACCGAAAGCGCCCAGCGCAACATCGCCCGCGAGATGCAATCCCGCTACCTGCACCCCGGCTGGCTGCAGGCCCAGCAGGCTGAGGGCTATGCCGGCACGCTGCAGGTGCTTAAGGCGGTGCAGTTCGCCTGGGGCTGGCAGGCTGTGGCGCCCGACACCATCCGGCCCGACCATTGGCAGAGTTTCTACGAGGTACTGGTCCAGGACCGACACCGGCTGGGAGCCCCCCAGTGGCTGCGCCAGCACCCCCAGGCCTACGCCCAGACCCTGGAGCGCCTGGTACAGGCCAACCGCCTGGGCCACTGGCAGCCCGACGCCGCCACCCGCGCGGAACTGGCGCGCACCTACGCCGAACTGACCCGCGCTGCGCCGCTGGCGGCTGAACTGGCCGAGGTGCGGCGCTGGGTGGAGCAGGTCACCCAAGCCCGCCCAGTGCAGGCACCACCATCCCCTCGCTCTGTCAGTGATTTGCCTTCCGTGGCACGCGGCATGGCAGTACGGGCGCCGGGCGCGGCGCTGCCTTTGCCCCCGGCGCCCTCCAGCCCTGCCGCAGCCCCCACGCAGCCCGTCCTGGGCGTGCTGCTGCAACGGGTCCCGCCCGAGGCACCTGCCAGCCCCCACCCCGCCGACCGGGTGGTCCAGGCCCTGGCGGTGTTGTGGCTCCTGGCCCTGCTGCTGGGCGGTGCTGCCTTCCAGGCGCTGCGCAGGTGCTCGTTCCCGGCGGCGGCCTGACGCGCCGCCCTTTGATTTTTCGTCACCCTATTTGGAGAAGCCCCATGCAGATTGAAACCCCACCCCAAGAAAAACCCTACGAAAAACCCGAAGGCGAGCGCCGGGGCCTGGTCATCGTCAACACCGGCGACGGCAAGGGCAAAAGCACCGCTGCCTTTGGCCTGGCGATCCGTGCCCATGGCCGGGGCAAGCCGGTCAAGGTCTTCCAGTTCATGAAGGTGCCCACAGCCCGCTTTGGCGAGCACCGCCTGTTCGAGCAAATCGGCCTGCCCATCGAGGGCCTGGGTGACGGCTTCAGCTGGAAGAGCAAGGATCTGGACCATTCCGCCCAGCTCGCCCGCGAGGGCTGGGCCAAGGCCCGCGCGGCCATCATCTCGGGCGACTGGTTCCTGGTCGTGCTGGACGAAATCACCTATCCGCTGATCTACGGCTGGCTGCCGCTGGACGAGGTGCTGCAGACCCTGCGCGAGCGCCCGCGCGAGGTGCATGTGGTGCTCACCGGCCGGCGCTGCCCGCAGGAAATCATCGACTTGGCCGACACCGTGACCGAGATGAAGCTCGTCAAGCACGCTTTCCAGGCCGGCGTTCCCGCGCAGCGCGGGATCGAGGACTGATGCCCGACACGCTGCTGGCCTGGCTGGCCAATCCCCTGGTGCTGCTGGCGCTGGCCCTGCCGGTGGCCTGGGCGGTGGACCGCTGGTGGGGCGAGCCGCCCGTGGCCTTGCACCCGGTGGTCTGGATGGGTCATTACCTGGGCAAGCTGGGCAACTGGATCGCCCCGCGCGTAGCGAAGGATCAAGTCCTGTCCCATCGCCTGACGCTCCCCAACCTGCTGCGCGGGGTGGCTGGCGCGCTGGCCTGGTGCCTGGGGGCGCTGATCGTGGCCGTCGCCGCATCGCTGCTGCAGTCCTGGGTGCTGGGGCTGGGCGGGGCCCTGGTCTGGCTGGCGCCGCTGGTGCTGGGCCTGTTGCTCAAGCCCCTGCTGGCCTGGCGCATGTTGCGCGACGAGGTCCAGGCGGTCGAAGACGCGCTGGCCCGCTCTCTCCATGAAGGCCGTGCCCAGCTCGCCCGCCTGGTCAGCCGCGATGTGACGCAGCTGGACGCCACCCAGGTGCGCGAGAGCGCGATCGAGTCGCTGGCCGAGAACCTCAACGACTCGCTGGTCGCGCCGGTGTTCTGGTTTTTCGTGCTCGGTCTGCCGGGCGCAGCGCTCTACCGTTTTGCCAACACCGCGGACGCGATGTGGGGCTATCCCGGCGAGCGCGGCGGGCGCGACTGGCACTGGGCCGGCAAATGGGCGGCGCGCGCGGACGATGGGCTGTCGTGGATTCCGGCGCGCCTGACGGCGCTGTTGTTGTGGCTGTGGGGTCCTGCGGGTCGGCGTTCGATGACGGCCAAAGCCCTGCGCACCGAGGCGTGCAAAACCCCATCGCCCAACAGCGGCTGGCCCATGGCCACGGCGGCTTTGCTGCTGGATGTGCGCCTGGCCAAGCCGGGCGTGTATGTGCTGAACCCCGAGGGGCAGGCCGCTCAGTCTGCCCACACCCATCAGGCGCTGGATTTATGCCAAAAAACGGCTTTAAGCGCCATTTCATCAGCGGTAATAGCTATGGTATTGATAGCGATTTGCCTGCGGGGTGGCCTCGCATGAGCCCTTGGCAAGATGGCTTGGCGCCCCTGCATGGTGGTCCTGATTCCATGGGCATCCCGCGCTGGGATTTCTCCACCAACAGCAACGCCTGCGGTCCTTGCCCGATGGCCTTGGAGGCCTTGGCCCAGGCCGATGCAGCGCATTACCCCGATCCTGGCTACCACGCGCTTCGGGAGCAACTGGGCGCCTTCCACGGCGTGGCGCCCGAGCGCATCGTGGTGGCGGCCAGTGCCAGCGAGTTCATCTTCCGCATCACCGCCTTTGCAGTGCGCCAGGGCGTGCGCTGTGTCACGGTGCCCTGGCATGGTTATGGCGATTACACCCAGGCGGCGCGGGCCTGGGGGCTGGAGGTGCTTCCCGATGCCCTGCTGGACGGTGAGCGCTCCGACCCAGTCAGACGGAGGGACGGGGAGGGTGCCGGACCGGTGCTGCGCTGGGCGGCGGCTCCCTCCAGCCCGCTGGGGCAAGAGCCGGTGGGCCTGGGTACCTGGGTGGATGCGGCGGCGGAAGAGGGCGCTTCCACCCTCTCGGTGCTGGATGGCGCTTACGCCCCCTTGCGGCTGGAGGGCGAGCCCTCCTTGAGTGCGGCCCAGCAGGACCAGGTTTGGCGTCTGCTCTCCCCCAACAAGGCCCTGGGCCTGACGGGGGTGCGGGGCGCTTATGCCATTGCCCCGGTGTCGCTGAAGGCGGCAGTCCTGGCAGGTCTGCAGGCCCTGGCGCCGTCCTGGCCCTTGGGCGCGCATGGCGTGGCCCTGTTAGAGGCCTGGTGCCAGCCCACCACCCAGGCCTGGCTGGCGCAGTCCCTGCAGCAGCTGCGAGATTGGAAAACCTTGCAGATCGCCATGTGTGCCGAATTGGGCTGGACCGTGTTGCCCAGCGTCGCGAACTTTTTTACTGTGCGCTTGCCGCCTCTGTCCGCTGAGGCATGGACCGCGCGTTGGCAACGGGCGCGCCTGCACGGGGTGAAAGTGCGCGACACGGCGTCGTTTGGCTTGCCAGGCCACTGCCGGCTGGGCGTTCTGCCGCCGGCTGCCCAAGCCGCCCTGCGCAGCCTGGGCTCCCCGCAAGAAAGCCGCACCTACAATCGCCGCTTTTGATATTTCAGGGTGTTTGAACGATGACTTCCCTTCTTTCTTCCCGTCGCGCTTGGCTGGCGGCCGGCATGGGCGCTGCACTGGCGGTGTCGGCCACCGGTGCTTTCGCACAGCAGCCGCGTGAAATCAAGATTGGCTACGCGCTGGCGGTGAACTCGCACTATGGTGCCGGCGCCCAAGCCTGGGCCGATGCGGTCGAAAAATCCACCAACGGCGCTTTCAAGTTCAAGCAGTTCCCCTCCAGCGCATTGGGTGGCGAGCGCGACATGATCGAAGGCCTGCAACTGGGCACCCTGGAAGCAGTGATCGTCTCCACCGGCGCGCTGAGCAACTTTGTGCCCGAGGTGGGCGTGGTGGACATCCCCTTTCTGTTCCGCGACACCCAGCATGCCCGCAATGTGCTGGACGGCGACTTCGGCCAGGACCTGCTGACCAAGTTCAAGAAGCGCGGCCTGATCGCGCTGGCCTGGGGCGAGCAGGGCTTTCGCCACCTGAGCAACAACAAGGTCAGCGTCAGCAAGCCCGAGGATCTCAAGGGCCTGAAGATCCGCGTGACCGAGAACCCAGTGCACATCACCGCCTTCCGCACCATGGGCGCATCCCCCACGCCCATGGCCTGGCCCGAGGTGATCGGCGCGCTGCAGCAGGGCACCATCGACGGCCAGGAAAACCCGGTCTCGGTGTTCGTGTCGGCCAAGCTGTGGCAGGTGCAAAAGCACCTTTCGCTGACGGCGCATGTGTACGCTCCAGTCGCATTCATCGTCTCGCCCGCGTTCTTCGGCAGCCTGAACGAGGCGCAAAAGGCCGCTTTCATCCAGGGTGCGAAGACCGGTGCTCTCGCCACCCGCAAGTTCGTGGACGATGTCGAGAAGAAGGGCGTCGAGGAAATCAAGTCTCACGGCGTGCAGGTCGTGACCAAGGTGGACAAGGCCCCATTCCAAAAAGCCATGGCGCCGGCCTACACCCAGTACGCCGCCAAGTTTGGTCAAAAGACCATCGACCAGATCGCCCTGGCGAAGTAAGGACATCCGTCCTGCGGGGTGTGCCTTGCACCCTGCATAGGCATGACGACCCGGCTTGGCCGGGTTTTCTTTTTCCGTTTTTTGTTGCTGGAGGGTTGCCCATGGGCTTCCTGAACCGATGTGAAACCGCGCTGGTGGCGTGCAACCGCTGGGCGCTGATCCTGCTGTTGTCGGCCATGTCTTGCGTGGTCTTTGCCAATGTGGTGCTGCGCTACACCACCGGCGATTCCCTGGTCTGGGCCGAGGAAGTGGCCCGCCACATGATGGTCTGGATCACCTTCCTGGGCGCGGGCCTGGTGCTGCGCTTTGGCGGCCATGTGGCGATCGAGAACCTGCACACCGCCTTGCCCAGCCGTGGCGCCGTGCTGGTGCGCACCCTGGTGGCGCTGGCCCTGGGGGTGTTTTTTCTGGCAATGGCGTACTACGCGGTGCGCTACGTGGAAGCCACCCGCTTTCAGACCACCGCCGCAACCGACATTTCGATTGCCTGGATTTACGCCGTGATGCCAGCGGGCTTTGTGCTGCTGTTCGTGCACCTGCTGTTCATCGTGCGGGGCTATGTGTTGGCCGGCAGCTACGCCGAATCCAGCGAGATGGACGGCGAATCCGCCGCTGCCTTGTGAACCCGGGAGTGCGTTCATGACTGTGACCTTGTTGATTGCGGTGGTCGTGCTGCTGGCGCTGGGAGTGCCGGTGGCGTTCGCATTGGCCATGTCCGCCTCGCTGGCGGTGTGGGTGGGCGGTCGCTACCCGCAGCTGGTGGTGTTCAAGGAGATGTTCACCGGCCTGGACAGCTTTCCGCTGATGGCCGTGCCCTTCTTCATCCTGGCGGCCGAGCTCATGTCGGGCGGCGCGCTCACGGCGGTGCTGCTGCGCTTTGCGGCGCAGTTTGTCGGCCATTTGCGCGGTGGGCTGGGCTACGCGAATGTCTTGTCGCTGACCTTGTTCTCCGGCATTTCCGGCTCGGCGCTGGCCGATGCGGCGGGCCCCGGCTCGATGATGGTCAAGATGATGGACAAGGCCGGTTATTCGCGCGCTTATGCCGCTGCACTCACGTCGAGCACCGCCGTGGTTGGCCCCATCATTCCGCCGTCGATCAGCATGATCATCTATGCCATGCAGGATGAGCAGGTCTCGGTCGGCGGGCTGTTCATTGCCGGCTTTGTGCCCGGCTTGCTGATTGCCGTCGCGATGGCCTTCGTCAACTGGTGGGTGTGCCGCCAGCGCGGCTACCGCTCGACCGAACCGCGTCCTTCAGGGCGCGAGATGGTCGTCAACAGCGTCAAGGCCATTCCGGCGCTGATGCTGATCGTGCTGATCCTGGTGGGCATCCGCTTTGGCATCTTCACGCCCACTGAGGCCTCGGTGGTGGCCGTGTTCTATGCGCTGATTTGCGGCAAGTGGATTTACCGCACGCTGGAATGGAAGGCGCTGCCGGGCATTGCGGCGCGTTCAGCCATGCTCACGGCCTCGGTGTTGCTGGTGATGGCCACCTCGGCAGCCTTTGCCTGGGTGCTGACGGTGGAGGGCATTCCGCAGGCCCTGTCGCAGACCATCATTGGCTGGGAGCTGTCGCCCTGGATGTTCCTGATCGCGGTCAACATCCTGCTGATGCTGTTTGGCATCTTCATGGAGCCGCTGCCGGGCGTGATCGTGCTGGTGCCCATCCTGGCGCCGATTGCGGCGAGCCTGGGCATCGACCCCACGCATTTCGCCATCGTGGTGATCGTCAACCTGACGCTGGGAATGATCACCCCGCCCGTCGGCGGTCTGCTGTTCGTCACTGCCGTGGCCACCCGGGTACCGATGGCGGCTTTGACCAAGGAGCTGCCGCCCTTCCTGTGGGCGCATTTGCTGGTGCTGGTGCTGCTGACCTTTGTGCCGGCGCTGTCCACCTGGCTGCCGCGCACCCTGGGGTTTTGAGCGGTGTAGCTTGCCTGGCCTGCGGGCGCGGCTGTCATGCCGACTTCATGAATCCGTCATAGCATCCGCGCCATGTTTCGCAGCCTCATTCCCCTTTGCCTGCTGGCGGGTGCCGTCCCATCCGCCTGGGCCGCCCGGCCGTTCGTGACCGACGATGCCCGTCTGACCACGGCGCAGAGCTGCCAGCTGGAAAGCTGGGTGCGCAGCTACCGTCACAGCACCGAAGTCTGGGCCTTGCCGGCCTGCAATCCCACGGGCAACCTGGAGTTCACCTTCGGCGGTGGGCATTCCCGAACCGACGGCGAGGCGTCCACCAGCGACGGCCTGTTCCAGTTCAAGACCCTGTTTAAACCCTTGGAGACCAACGGCTGGGGCTGGGGCCTGGCGCTGGGAACGATCCGGCACCTCAGCGTCCAGCCGGGGCCGAACCAGTTTGGCAACCGCTACGCTTACCTGCCGTTTTCTGCGTCGCTGGACGATGATCGCGTGGTGGTGCATGCCAATCTGGGCTGGTTGCGGGACAAACACTCCCGTCAGGACAGCACCACCTGGGGGCTGGGTGCCGAAATCCAGGCCAGTTCCCGCTGGCTGGCGATTGCCGAGGCCTTTGGTGACCACCGGCACAAACCCTATTGGCAAGTGGGGGGGCGTTACGCCATCGTTCCGAACAAGGTGCAGGTGGACGCCACGGTGGGCCAGCAATCTGGCAGCAATGCCAATGCGCGTTGGATTTCCTTTGGCCTGCGCCTGACGCCAGAAAACCTCTTTTAGGCGGTATCCCCCAGCCGCCCAAACGCATGCAGCGGAACCACCCAGTACACCAGGTTCGCATCCCGCAGCGTGGCCCGCAGCTGGTCCAGCAAGCCTGGCACTTGGCTTTGCGGCAAGGCGATTTGCACCAAGGCCCGCCGAGCGCGGCCTTGCACTCGCTCCAGGGCAGAGGCGAGTTCAATATGGGCACCCATGCCATGGCCCTGCACCACCGTGAAGCCCGGTGCCAGCTCCGGCAGGGCCATCAGGGCGTCGAGCACTTCTTCCTCCAGCGCCGGTGGAATGGACAGGCAAAACAGACAGTCGGGTGTACTTGGATGGGAGCTGGGTGGTGTCATGGACGGGCTATTGTTCTTGCAGTACCAAAGCGGCGGTACAGGATAGGGAGCAGCACCAAGGTCAGCACGGTGGCGCTCAGCAGGCCGCCAATCACCACGATGGCCAGCGGGCGCTGGATTTCGGAGCCAGGACCGGTCGCCAGCAGCAGCGGGATCAGCCCCAGCGCGGTGATGCTGGCGGTCATCAGCACCGGGCGCAGTCGGCGCAGCGCGCCTTGGCGCACGACGTCCTCGATGAACAGACCCCGTGCGGCCAGCTGGTTAAAGCAGCTGACCAGTACCAAGCCATTGAGCACGGCAATCCCCATCAGCGCGATAAAGCCCACCGACGCCGGCACCGACAGGTATTCGTCGGACAGGGCCAGCGCCACCACCCCACCAATCAAGGCCATCGGAATGTTGACGAACACCAGGATGGCCTGGCGCAGGCTGCCCAGCGTGGCAAACAGCACGCCCACGATCAGTGCCAGGGCCACCGGCACCACCACCGCCAGGCGGGCAGCGGCGCGCTGTTGGTTCTCGAACTGGCCGCCCCATGCCAGCCGGTAGCCAGCGGGCAGGGGCACTTGTTGGGCGACGGCGGCCTGGGCCTCAGTTACAAAGCCCACCAGATCGCGCCCGCGCACATTGGCCCGCACCACCGCCATGCGCGAGGACTGCTCTCGCTCGATCTTGACCGGGCCATCCTGCACTTCCAGCGTGGCCAGCTGAGACAGCGCAATCGCCTGGCCATCGGGCAAGGGCAGGCGCAATTCGGCGAACTGCGCGGGGGACATGCGCAGGTCCGCGCTACCCCGCACCACCAGCGGCACGCGGCGCACTTCCTGCATCACCACCCCGACTTTCTGGCCTTCAATCAGCGCCCGCAGGTCGTTCTGGATCTGGTCCACGCTCAGGCCCAGGCGGCCCGCGGCAATCCGGTCGATGGCCACGCGGTAGTACTGCACCCCGCCGTTTTGCGCGGTGAGCACGTCCTCGCTGCCGGGCAGGCCTTCCAGCACCCGCACGATCTCGCCTGCCAGGCGGTTGAGTTCCTCGGGGTTTGGGCCAAACACTTTGACGGCCAGATCGCCCCGCACCCCGGACAGCATTTCGGAGGTGCGCATCTCAATCGGCTGGGTGAAGGTCAGGTTCACGCCCGGGATCGCCTGGGCCGATTGGCGGATGGCATCGATCAGCGCCTCCTTGCTCGCAAAGCGCCAGGTCTCGCGCGGCTTGAGCACCAGGAAGCTGTCGGTTTCGTTCAGGCCCATGGGGTCCAGTCCCAGCTCGTCCGCACCCACGCGGGCGACGATGCGCTCGACTTCGGGCACCTCCGCCAGGATGCGCCGCTGCAGCGCCATGTCGGTGGCGGCGGACTGTTCCAGGTGGATCGATGGCAGTTTTTCGACCTGCATCAGGATGTCGCCCTCGTCCAGCGAGGGCATGAACGATTTGCCGATCAAGGGGAACAGCGCCACCGCCCCCACCAGGGCGAGCACCGATCCGGCCACCACTGCCTTGGCATGGCGCAGCGCCTTGTCCAGCAGCGGGGCATAGGCCGCTTCGAGCTTGCGCACCAGCCAAGGCGTGTGGTGCGTGGCGTCTCGCAGCAAGAACGAGGCCAGCACCGGAATCACCGTCAGCGACAGCAGCAACGATGCGGCCAGCGCAAACACGATGGTCAGCGCCACCGGACCAAACAGCTTGCCTTCCAGGCCTTGCAAGGTGAGCAAGGGCAAAAACACGATCATGATGATCAGCACGCCGGCGCCCACAGGCGTGGCCACCTCCTGGGTGGCGCGGTAGAGGGTGTGCAGCCGGGGCACCAGGGGGCTGTGTGGGCGCGCTTCGATGTTCTCCACCACCACCACCGCGGCGTCCACCAGCATGCCAATCGCAATCGCTAGTCCGCCCAGCGACATCAGGTTGGCGCTCAGGCCCCACTGGTTCATCAGCACAAAGGTGGCCAAGGCCGACAGCGGCAGGATCAGCGCCACCACCAAGGCGGCGCGCAGATTGCCCAAAAACAGCAGCAAGAGCACCAGCACCAGCACGATGGCCTCGGCCAGGGCCTTGCCCACGGTCTGAATGGCGCGTTCGACCAGATGGCCCCGGTCGTAGAAAGGCGCAATCGTCATGCCTTCGGGCAGGCTGGCCTGGATTTCGCTCAGGCGCGTCTTGACGTCTTGGACCAGTTTTTGCGCGTTGGCGCCCCGCAGGGCCAGCACCAGGCCCTGCACGGCTTCGCCTTGGCCGTTTTCGGTCACGCTGCCGTAGCGGGTGAGGGCGCCCAACTGCACCTGCGCCACATCGCCCACCCGCACCGCCCGGCCTTCGTGCTGCACGATGGCAATCGCCCGGACATCGTCCAGGCTGCGGATGCTGCCGTCGCTGCGCACCAGCAGCGATTCTTCGCCGCTGGACAGGCGGCCGGCGCCATCGTTGCGGTTGTTGTTTTGCAGGGCCTCTTGCAGCTGCTGCAGCGACACCTTGCGGGCCGCCAGCGCGGCCAGGTCCGGCACCACCTCGAAGGTTTCCACCAGCCCGCCCAGGCTGTTGACATCGGCCACGCCCGGAATGCCGCGCAGCCGGGGGCGGATCACCAGGTCCAGCGCTTTGCGCTTCTCGGCCAGGCTGGCTTCGCCTTCCACGGTGAACATGAACACTTCGCCCAGCGGCGTGGTGATGGGGGCCAGCCCGCCGCTTAGGCCTTCGGGCAGGTCGCCCATCACGCCGGAAAGCCGCTCGCTGACCTGCTGGCGGGCCCAGTAGATGTCGGTGCCTTCGGCAAAGTCCAGTGTGATGTCGGCAATCGCGTACTTGCTTTGCGAGCGCAGCATCACCTGGTGGGGAATGCCCAGCAGCTCTTGCTCAATGGGCGCGACGATGCGGGCCTCGACCTCCGCGGGGGTCATGCCCGGCGCCTTGAGCACGATCTTCACCTGGGTGGTGGACACATCGGGAAAGGCATCGATGGGCAGGTCCCGCAGGGCCAGAACGCCCCACGCGATCAAGCCCAAGCTCATCACCAGCACCAAGAGGCGCTGGGACAGCGCAAAGGCGATCAGGCGGGCCATCATGGCGCCTCGCTGCCCAAGCCCAGCCAGGCACCTTTCAGCGCGGCCAGGCCGCGCACGGCAATCCGCTCATCCCCGCGCAATCCACTGCGCACCTGCACCTGGGGGCCCTTGGCCTCGCTGGCATCGATGCGGGTGGGGGTGAAGCCTTGGGCGGTCTGCACGAAGACATAGGCTTTCCCATCCCGGCGGACCACCGCCTCGGCCGGAAGCACCAGGCCCGTCGTCGGGCTGGCCCGGTCGGTGACGGTGGCTTGCACAAACTGGTGTACCCGCAAACAGTCTTCGCGGCCCAGCATGTCGGCGCGCAGCTGGATGGTCTGGTTGGCGCTGTTCACATGCGGAACGATGGCGGCCAGACGTGCCTTGGTTTGGCAACCCTTCACGCTCAGCATGTCGCCCACCCGCAGGTCCTGGACTTGTTCACGCGTGGCTTCGAGGGTCAGCGACAGAGGCGTATTGCGGGCGAGTTCCGCCACCGGCATACCGGCGTCCAGGCGTTTGCCAGGGGTGGCCAGTACCTCCAGCACCGTGCCGGCGGCAGCGGCCCGCACGGCCAGCTCGGGGCGCAGGCGGTCGCCGCTGGCACCCGCCAGGCGCAGCACCTCTTGCCGTTCCTTGCTGGCGATCTGCGCCAGGCGGTGTTGGGTGCGGCTTTCCTGCAGGCGCAGGCTCGCGATGATGCCTTCGGCGTAGAGTTTTTCATCCCGCTCCAGCTTGTCGGCGGCCAAGCGTTCCTGGGCCTGGGCTTGCAGCAGCTCACGCTGCCAGGTCACCAGCTCTGGGCTCAGTAGGCGGGCCACAACTTCGCCGGCCTTGACCTGCTGGCCGGGGCGCACCAGCACCTGTTGGACCACGCCCGCCAGGGGTGTGCTGAGCAACTCGGTCGCATGGGGCGGTAGTTCAGCGCTGCCCTGCAGCACGGCGCCCACCATGGCCTTGGTGGAGGGCGAGAGCGCCTGGGTTTCCACTCCGGCCGCCTGAGCCTGCGCGGCGGTCCAGGCAATCGGGGCTGCATTGTTGGCACAGGCCAGGCCAGGGCCCAAGGCAAGCCCCAGTCCAAGCGCCAGCAGGGGGCGAGAGGGCAGGGACGTAAGCAGTCGCCTGGGACGGCGTGGCGAAAAGAGCGTCATGGAGAACAAGGGCGGGTGAATGGGAAGGGGAAGGGCACCAGGGCCAAAGTGGGCAGCAATGTACCGGCGTCAGATGAATGTCGAATGAATGACCAGATGGAGGGACTGGCCTCAGTGGGCAGGACGCAGGACCAGGGTTGCTTGCAGGCCATGCGCTTGTCCTGGCGGGGGAGACACCAGCTGCAAATTCCCCCCCTGGCGCTCCATGATCGTGCGCACGATCGACAGACCCAGGCCATAGCCAGGCACATGGTGTTTGTGCGTTCCGGCCTGGTCGGCCTCCGCGCCGCGCTGGTGGCGCTGCTGCAGCAAGTCCTGTTGCTCGGCCGATAGGCCAGGGCCCTGGTCGCTGACGCTACAGCAGGCGGGCAGGCTCACTTCCAGCACGATGCGCCCTTGGGGTGCATACCGCACTGCGTTTTCCACCAGATTGCGCAGCGCAATTGCCAGCGCATCGAAATCCCCGCGCACCCAGACATCCACCTCTTCGGGCACCACCAGCTGCAGGCGTTGCAGCACAGCGGGGTCGGCCCAGAATTCCTGGGCCACCAGGCCCGCCAGCTGTCCCAGGTTGATCCGGTCCTGCGCCAGGGCGGCCCCAGATTCGGCGCGCGAGAGCTGTAGCAGCTTCTCGCTGCGCCGCTGCAGGCGGTCCAGGGCCGTCAGGGCCTGGGTCATTTGGGGGTGCGCGAGATGACTGGCTGGCACCTGTTCCAGTGCGCTTTGGAGATTCAGCCGCAGTGCTGCCAGCGGCGTGCGCAGTTCGTGGGCCGCGTTGGCCGCCAGGGACCGTTCGGTGTCGAGGGCATCGGCCAGGCGGCGCAGCAGGTGGTTGGCACTGTCGGCAATGCTTTGCAGTTCCTGGGGTAGGTCTTGCTGCGGCAGGGCTTGCAGGTGCTGGCCGTCGCGGCGCTGCAATTCCTCGGCCAACATGCCGGCCGAACGCAGGGCCCGGCGCAAGAGGACTTGGATCAGCCAGGCCAGCAAGGGCAGGACCACAAACAGGGGCAGGATCAGCCCGGCCAGCGTTTCTCGCAACGAATCCCGGCGGTGCGTCAGGGGTTCTCCCACATGGATGAACAAGGGCAGCGTGGGGTGGGCCAGGGTGTAGAGGCGAAACAGCTCGGTGGTGTGGTAGCCCGTGCGCAGCGGGGCGGGCAGGGCTTGCTCTGGCGCATCGGTGGAGCGCAGCAGCACGGTGCCTTGCGCATCGACGACCTGGTAGAGCAGCACATCGTGCGCCTCGTCCTCGGTTTGCTGTCGGGTCACCGCTTGCGGGGTGCGTGGGCCCAGCCGGGCGGGCAGATCGGTCTGCAGGCTGTCGTCGTGGACGGCTAGGTCCAGCAGCCGCTCGGCGCTTTCCATCAGGCTGGCATCGATCTGCTCTTCCAGCTCGTGCTGCATGTACCAGCCCACCACCAGGCTGGTGGCCAACCAGAGCACGGCCACCCAAGGCAGCAGCGTGCGGGACAGGGCCTGGGCCAGGCTAGGAGGGCGTTTCATACGGCTTTCAGGCGGTCGCATTCATGTTCAGCTTGTAACCCAGGCCCCGCAGGGTCTGGATGCGATCGCGTCCGATCTTGCGCCGCAAGGTGCTGATGAAGACCTCCAGCGTGTTGCTGCTGGTGTCGGCATCCAGACCGTAGAGCGCATCCTGCAGGCTTTCCCGGGTGTGGATGCGGTCGGGCCGCAGGGCCAGCACGCGCAGCAAGGCCCATTCCTTGGCCGTGAGCTCCACCGGCTGGCCCTGGACGGTGACCCGGGTGCGGCCCAGGTCGATCACCATGCCAGGCAGTTCCAGCACCGCGCTGCCCACACCGCTGCGGCGGCGCTCCACCGCCCGCAGCCGGGCCAGCAGCTCTTCGGGGTCGAAGGGCTTGACCAGGTAGTCGTCGGCCCCCGCGTCCAGCCCCCGAATGCGGTCGGTGATCTGGTCCCGTGCGGTCAGCATCAGCACCGGGCTGTCCGGCAAGGTGCGCCGAAGGGTGGGCAGCAGCGAGAGGCCTTCGCCATCCGGCAGCTGCCAATCCAGCAAGACAGCCGCCCAATGGGCCACCGGCAGCAGGGCCCGGGCTTCGGCGAGGCTGCCCGCACATTCGCAGACAAAGCCTCGGGCGTTCAAAAAGTCCACCAAGGCCTGGGCCAGCGGGGCATCGTCTTCAATCAGCAGGATTCGCACAGGGATTCCTCAAAGGCGACAAGGAAGAAGGGCGGGCCAGGCCGCCATCGGCTGAGGCCGACACCGGAGGGAACACCAGCTGGGCGCACAGGCCCTGGCCACCAGGTCCCGCCTCCAGGCGCAGGGTGGCTCCCAGCGCCTCAGCACAGCGGGCCGCAATCGACAGGCCCAGTCCCGCGCCTTGGCCCAGGCGCTTGCCAGCCGGCCCCTGAATGCCGCGCTGCTGCCACCGTTCCCGGGCCTCGGCGGGGATGCCGGGGCCGTTGTCGATGACGGACAGGAGGCGCACTCGTCCCTCAGGACGGGCCTCTTCCCGCAACTCCACCGTCACCTGGGGAGCTGCGGTGCTGGCATCGTGGCCATAGCGCAAGGCGTTGTCGATCAGGTTGTTGAGCAGGCTCTCGATCAGCACGGCGGGCGCGTGCAGCGGCACGGGGTGGTCCAGCCCCCGGGCGCCCAGGTCCACCCCGGCGGCATCGGCACGGGGCAGGGCGCGCAACACCGCGTCCCGCACCAGTTCATCCAGCAGCAGGTCTTCGGGCGGCAGGGCTTCGTCGGCCAGCGCCAGGGCCAGCAGCTGGTCCACCAGGTGGGTGGCACGGGCTTCGCTGTGCAGCACCCCCGCCAGCTGGGTCTGCCAGATGGTCGGGTCCGACTGGCCCAGCCCGTAACTGGCCTGGGCGCGGATGCCCGCCAGCGGGGTACGCAGCTCGTGCGCAACATTGCCCGCAAATTCGCGCTGGGCACGCACGCTGTGCGCCACCCGGTTCAGCAGGCCATTGACGGCGGTGCCCAGGTGCAGCATGTCCAGGCTGGAGGCCTCCATCGGCAGCGGTGCCAGGTCACGCGCGCTGCGCTGCGCCAGGGCTTGCTGGAAAGCGCTCAGCGGGCGCAGGTCCTTCTGGATGGCCCGCCACAGCCACCAGGCCAGTCCGGCCAGCAACAGCAGCTGCACGCTGGTGGCCACCAGCAGTTCGCGGATTTGCAGGGCGTCCCGTACCCGGGTGGTTTCCGCGACCACGATGTCAAAGGGCTGCGGGGTGGACAGCCGCAGCCGCACCGCCCGCAACGCGCGTCCTTGGTGATCGATGTCGGAAAACCGATAGCTGCTCCCCTCTGCCGGCGGCGCAGCCTCCAGGCGGGCGTTGCCCGCCAGCAGGCGGCCATCCGGGTCCAGTACGGAGAAAAAAATCGTCTCCACCGGGTCGAACAGCACCGAGCGGATTTCGCGGGGCGTCAGCACCAGGTCCAGACGCTCATTGTCTAGCCGCACATTGGCGGCCATGGCATAGGCATCGCCCAGCAGGGAACGATCAAAGGCCCGTTCGGTGAAACCGTTGGACACCAGCACCATGGCCAGCGTGCCCACCATCCAGGTCAATGCCAGCGGCAGCAGCACATGGCGCAGCAGCCGCGCGCGCAGCGTAGGGGCTTGGGACGACACCGAGTCTCCAGCGGGAAAGGCTTGCGGGGTCATGGCACCGTCTCAGGGGCTTGGGCTTCCTCGGGCTCCAGCCGGTAGCCCAGCCCCCGCAGGGTGCGAATGCCCGCCCCGCTGCCCGCGAGTTTCTTGCGCAGCCGCGAAATGAAGGCCTCCAGCGCGTTGTCGCCCAGACTGTCGTCGAAGCTGGAGAGCTTGTCCGACAGCTGTCGCTTGCTGACCACCCGACCTGGCGGGCTCATCAGCTCCCACAGCACCTCGAATTCGCGCGCCGGTAATTCCAGGGGCGCGTCATGGAGCGTGAAGCAGCGTTGCCGCCGGTCCAGCGCCAACTGGCCCACGCAGGTCCGATCGTCCGTGCCCAGGCTGCGGCGGGCCAGGGCGCGCAGGCGGGCCTCCACCTCGGCCAGGTCAAAGGGCTTGCCGAGGTAGTCGTCGGCGCCGGCGTCCAGGCCGGCAATGCGCTCTTCGGTGCGGTCGCGTGCGGTGAGCACCAGCACGGGGGTGCGATCGCCCCGGGCGCGGGCGGCGCGCAGCACCTGCAGGCCATTGCCCCAGGGACTGTTGGGGCTGTGGTCCTGGGGTAGGTTCAGGTCCAGCAGCACGGCGTCGTAGCTTTGCACGCTCCAGAAATGCTGGGCATCGGCCACGGTGCGGGCCAGGTCCACGCGGTGGCCGGCATCGCTGAGGCTGCGCTGCACCACGTCGCGCAGCACCGCGTCGTCTTCAATCAACAGGATGCGCATGGGAAGGCAGGCAAGGGGCAGGGCGGGTACGTGTTTTCACGGGGGAGGCAGGTCAGGCAGCGGTCAGGCAGGTCCGTCGATAAACGACGGCATGAGCATACGACAGCTGTTTTGGGTCGCTAGTGTGGCCCTGGCGTTTTCCGCCGGGGCGCAGGAGCTGCCCACGCCCCCCACCCAAGCCCTGACCTTGGTTCAGGCCCTGCAGGCCGCCCGCCAGCAGCCCGAGGTCGCTTTGGCCAGGCAAGCCCTGGCGGCGGCGCGGGCCGACATCCAGTCCGTCAACCATGCGCCCCTGCCGGTGTTCAGCACCAAGGCGGCCTCCATCGATCTGCAAAACGGCGTCGGTGCTGGCGGGCTGGGGCGCAAGCGCATCGACAAAGCGCTGGGCATGGATTGGACCTGGGAGCGGGGCGACAAGCGCGCGCTGCGCACCCAGGGCGCCGAACAGATGGCTGCAGCGGCCCGTGCCGATGTGGCCGACGTCCAGGCCCAGGCCCTGCAAGTGGCACTGACCGCCTTCTATGAGCTGCTGGCGGCCCAACAGCGCCTGGAAAGCATGACCGCCCTGGCCGACAGTGCGACCGAATTGGCTCGCGTGGCCGCACGCCGGGTGCAGGCGGGGGATTTGTCGGCCCAGGATGCGGCCCGCACCGACATCGAAGCCCAGCGGGCCCAGGCCGAGCGGCTGTCCGCCGAGCGCGAGCTGGCCCGTGCCCGGCTGGCGCTGGCGCAGGTCTTGGGCACTCCGGCTGCCTTACCCGCTTGGCGGCCCGAGGGTGACTGGCCTGCTGCCGCGCCGGCGGAATCGGTGGCCGTGGACACGGCGGCGTGGGTCGATGCCCGCCCCGAAGTGCAGGCCGCCACCGCCCGGGTGCAGGCCGCCGAAGCCGCGCTGGCCAGCGCCCTGGCCCTGCGCAAGACCGATGTGACGCTGGGCGCCTCGGTTAACCACTTTCCGGGTACCTCGAACCGCATGCTGGAGTTGCGTCTGCAAATGCCCTTGCAAGTCGGCTATGCCTATGAAGGCGAAATCGCCCGGGCCCAGGCCCAGCTCGCCCAGGCCCAGCAGCAGCGCGACCGCATCCGCCAGCTGGTGGCGCTGGACCTGGCGCGCTTGCGCCAAGACCTGGTCACTGCGCTGCAGCGCCTGGCCCGCCTCGAAGACGGTGTGTTGCCCCAGGCCCGCCAGGTGGCCGACCGGGCCGAATTGGCCTACGCCAAGGGCGCTTTGTCCTTGACCGACTTGCTGGATGCCCGCCGCACCCTGCGCGCCACGTTGCTGGAGGTGCTGGCCGCCCGGGCCGACCACGCCAAAGCCTGGGGCGCTTGGCGCCTGCGTACCCAACCCGAGGCCCTGGGCCTTCCGGACCTGTCCCCCGAGGCGTGAGCGCCGTCGCCGTGGTCGCTGCTTGAACTGACCCCTTTTTTTGCTGTGCTTATGCCCATCCCCGTTTTTGCCCATCCTCTCTTTCGGTCCCTCTCGCAGTCGGGGCATGCTGTGCGCGGTGCTTTGCTGTGCGCCCTGGTCTTGCTGGGTGCCTGCGGCGAGGCGCCCGCCCCCCGCGCCGATGCTGGCCCCGTAGCGCCCATCTTGCAAAACCAGCAACTGCGCTTTCCACCCGGCCACCCCCAGCTGGCCCTTTTGTCCACCCAGGCCGCGAACGAGGCGCAGGACCTGGTGGTCGATCTGCCCGCCCGCCTGACCTGGAACGAGGAGCGCACCCAGCGCATCTACCCGGCCTTTGGCGGCCGTGTCAGCAGCCTGCTGGCTGATGTGGGCCAGGTGGTGAGACCTGGCACCCCCTTGGCCCGGCTGGCGTCGCCGGATTTTGGCCAGGCCCAGGCCGAGACTGCCCGCGCCCGCGCGGACGCCCAGCTGGCCGACAAGGCCCTGGCCCGCCAACGGGAGCTCTTCGATTCCGGCATCGCCGCCCGCAAGGAGCTGGACCAGGCCGAGGCCGAGGCCGCCCGTGCGCGGGCTGAGGTCGCCCGGGCCACAGCCCGCACGGCGATGTATGGCCAGGCGAACCAGGTGGACCAGCAGCTGGGCCTGCAGGCCAGCATCCCGGGGGTGGTTGTCGAACGCAACCTCAATCCCGGGCAGGAGCTGCGCCCCGAGCAATCTGGGCCGGGCGTTCCGCCCCTGTTCGTCGTTACCGATCCCGCCAGCCTGTGGATCCAGATCGACGCCCGGGACATCGATGTCGGTACCCTGCGCCCAGGCGCCCGCTTTGACGTGCTGGTGCCCGCTTACCCCCACACCCACTTCGAGGGCAAGGTGATTGCAGCGGCTGATTTCATCGATCTCAACACCCGCACGGTGAAGGTGCGCGGCGCCATCGACAACCCGGACCGCAAGCTCAAGGCCGAAATGCTGGTCACGGCCCGGGTCAGCCAGCCTTTTGCCTCCGGGGTGGTTGTGCCTTCCGCTGCCATCATCCTGCGCGGCAGCACCCACATGGTCTTTGTGCAAAGCCGGCCTGGTGTGTTCGAGCCACGCGATGTGGCACTGGCCCACCAGGGCCCCAAAGAGTCCGTGGTCAGCACGGGCCTGAAGGCGGGTGAGCAGGTGGTGTCGGACAACGCCTTGCTGCTGCTGCGCCTGTTCGCCGTCACCCAGGACGAGGCCAAGCCCCGTGTGGCAGACACCCCCGGGAAGGTGGCACACCCATGAGGCGCCTGATTCAATACGCGATCTACCAGCCGCTGTTCATCGTGCTGGGGACGCTGATGTTCGCCCTGGGGGGCGTGTTTGCGTTCAAGCATCTGTCGGTGGAAGCCTTTCCCGACGTGACCGACACCCAGGTCACCGTCATCACGCTCTACCCGGGCCGTGCGGCCGAGGAGGTTGAAAAGCAGGTCACGCTGCCCGTCGAGGTGGCCTTGTCGGGCCTTCCCAATGCGATCCGCGTGTTCTCGCACACCCAGTTTGGCCTGAGTTTCATGGTCGTCACCTACGACGACAAGGCCGACGTGAACCTGGCCCGTCAGCAGGTGGCCGAGCGTCTGCGCGGCGTGGACCTGCCCGAGGGCGCCCAGGCCAACATTGCGCCCAATGCCACGCCGGTGGGCGAAATCATGCGCTACCGCCTCCAGGGCGATGGCCTGAGCACCACCGAGCTGCGCACGCTGGAAGATTGGACGGTGGAACGCGCGCTGCGTCAGGTCCCTGGCGTGGCCGACGTGGTGGCCATGGGCGGGCGCATCAAGCAGTACGAGGTCCAGCCCGATCTGGACAAGCTGCGCGCTTACAAGCTGAGTTTCCAGAGCCTCCTGGATGCGCTGGGTCGGGGCAATGCCAACGCTGGCGGCAGCTATGTGGCCCAGGGCGCCCAGCAATACACCATCCGTGGCATCGGCCTGCTCAAGTCGGCCGACGACATTGGCCGCATCGTGGTGGATTCACGCAATGGCACGCCCGTGCTGATCCGTGACATCGCGCAGGTGAAGATCGGCGCTGTGCCACGCCTAGGCGTGGTGGGCCAGGACCTGGACGACGACATCGTCACCGGCATCGTCATCATGCGCAAAGGCGAGAACCCCAGCGTGGTGCTGCAGGCTGTCAAGGAAAAGATCGCCCAGCTCAATGCGCGTGGCCTGCCGCCGGGCGTGCAGATCGTGCCGTTCTACGACCGCACCTGGCTGATGGACAAGACCCTGACCACGGTCTTCCACAACCTGGTGGAAGGGGCCCTGCTGGTCGCCCTGGTGCTGTACCTGTTTCTGTCGAACCTGCGCGCCAGCCTGGCCGTGGTGGTCATCATCCCGCTGGCGCTGCTGTCCACCTTCATGGGCCTGAAGATCATGGGCGTGCCGGCCAACCTGCTGAGCCTGGGGGCGATGGACTTCGGCATCATCGTGGACGGTGCGGTGATTGTGGTCGAGAACATCCTGCACCGCCTCTCCCAGGAAAAAGAGGACTTGCCCGAGAGCGAGCGCAAGCAGGTCATCATCGATGCGGCCAACGAGGTGGGGCGTCCGACCCTGTTCTCGATGCTGATCATCATTGCCGCGCACATTCCGATCTTTGCCTTGCAGCGGCACGAAGGTCGCATTTTCCAGCCCATGGCCCTGTCGGTGACCACCGCCCTGGTGGGCTCCCTGCTGTTTTCCTTGACCCTGGTGCCGCTGTTGATCTATTGGATGCTGCGGCGCAAGTTGCCGCACGGCGACAACCGCGTCGTTGCCACGGCCAAGCGCCTGTACGAGCCCGTGTTGGACTGGTCCCTGGCCCACCGCCGCAAGGTGATGGGCATTGCCCTGGCGGCCTTTTTGGGCTCGGGCGTCATTGCCTCCCGCTTGGGATCCGAGTTCCTGCCCGAGTTGAACGAAGGCACGACCTGGGTCAACTTTGCCCTGTCCCCCAATGTGTCCACCGACGAGGCCGCCCGCATCCTGCGCATGGCCCGCCAGGCCTTGCTGTCGGTGCCCGAGGTGCGCACCGCCGTCTCCAAGGCCGGCCAGCCCGAGGATGGCACCGACCCCAAGACCATCAGCATGGCCGAGGTCTTCGTGGACATCAAACCCGAGGCCGAATGGCGCCCCGGCATGACCCGTCCCAAGATCCAGGAGGAGATGGAGCGTGCCTTGTCCGCCATTCCCAGCATCGACCCGGCGTTCTCGCAGCCCATTCGGGACAACGTGCTGGAGTCCATTTCCCAGATCAAGGGCCAGATCGTGATCAAGTTGGCCGGGGACGACCTGGCCGAGATGAAGCAGATCACCGAGGCCATCGTGCGCGAGGTCAAGCAGGTGCAGGGCGTCTCCCGCGCCGAGATTGACCGCGAGGGCCAGGTGCCGCAGCTGCTGATCGACATCGACCGGGACCGTGCCGCCCGCTATGGCCTGAACGTCAGTGACATCCAGGACGTGATTGAGGCCGCGCTGGCCGGTAAGGTCGCCACCAGCCTGTGGGAGGGCGAGCGCAAGTTCGCCGTGGCGGTGCGCCTGCCCAGCGACGAACGCGTGCTGGCCAACCTGCCGCACACCCCGATTTCCACCCCGGGCGGTGGCTACGTGCAGCTGGGGGCGGTCACGACCATCCGGGAAACCACGGGCGCGATGAACATTGCCCGCGAGGCTGGCCGGCGCACCACCGCGATTGGCATCTTCATCAAGGACCGCGACATGGGCTCGGTGGTCGCCGACATGAAGGCCCGCGTCGAGAAGAACGTGAAGATCCCCGACGGCTACGCCGTGAACTGGTCTGGCGAGTTCGAGAACCAGGAGCGGGCGATGAAACGCCTGACCATCGTGGTGCCGATCTCGCTGCTGCTGATTTTTGTGCTCCTCTACGACGCCTTCAAGTCCTTCAAGCAGGCCACCTTGATTCTGATGAATGTGCCCTTGGCGCTGATCGGTGGCTTTGTGGCGCTGTGGCTGTTTCGCATTCCACTGTCGGTGTCGGCCGCCATCGGGTTCATTGCCCTGTCGGGGCAGGCGGTGCTCAATGGGGTCGTGATGCTGTCGGTCTTTGGCCAGCTGCGCAACGATGGGATGCCGGTGCTGCAGGCGGTCAAGGAAGGCTCGATACAGCGCCTGCGCACGGTGCTGATGACCGCCATGCTGGCGGCCCTGGGCCTGTTGCCCATGGCGGTCTCGCGGGGCATTGGGTCTGAGACCCAGCGGCCGCTGGCCCTGGTGGTGATTGGCGGCCTGGTCACGGCCACCTTGCTCACCCTGGTGGTCTTGCCCGCGCTCTACGTCGCCTGGTTTGGCAAGACTCCCGCGCCAGGTACGCCAAAGATGCCCAAGGGCCCTAAGGCGCCCCCGCCGGAGGCCGCCGTGGCCTGAGCTTCACCATCAGGCGCTGAAATGGCCTCAATGTTGCTCCTGAAAAGAGAGCTAATACCGCTGGTATCTATTGGCCTAGAGGCATTTTTAATGCCTAAAGTGTGATGCTTAAATCTTGCAGGCCGTGCAAGCGTCCATGGCTTGCTGGCGCTGGGCGCGGGTCTGCGCGATCAAGTAGTCCAAAAATACCTTGGTGCGCTCCGGAATGAATTTGCGGCTTGGCAGCGCGGCATACACCGCCAGGCGCCCGGAAATCCAGGGCGAGAGCACGCGCACCAGTTCGCCGCGCATCAGGTAGGGCGCCACCAGGTCGATGGCCACCGAGGCAATGCCCGCTCCGTCCAGCGTGGCGCGCAGCAGGGTGTCGGTGTGGTTGGCCACCAGCACGGGGCGGATTTCCACTTCGACCACCGCTTCGGCCCGGCCCGGCGGCCACAGGCTCCAGACGCGGGGCCGGCTTTGCGGGGTCTTGAGTCGCAGGCAGGCGTGCTGGGCCAGGCCTTGCGGGGTGGCGGGCAGGCCATGTTGCTGCGCATAGCCAGGCGAGGCCACCAAGATGGCCTCGGATTCGATCACCTTGCGGGCAATCACGTCGGCGTCAAAGCGATCGTCGGCAGCCAGCAGGGTGATGTCGAATTCCTCGATGGGCGGCTCGGTGACCGAGTCCACCTCGATGTCCAGCCAGATGTTGGGGTAGCGCGTTCGAAAATCCGCCAGCAGCGGCGCCACCATGTAGCTGGCCAGCACCGGCGGCGCGTGCAGGCGCAGCAGGCCTTCCAGTTCGGTGGTGTGCGAACGGGTGACGGCGTGGGCTTCGTCAATGTCCTGCAGGATGTTGCGCACCCGGCTCAGGTAGGTCTGGCCCGCCTCGGTCAGCGCCAGGCGCCGGGTCGTGCGCTGTAGCAGCCGCGTGCCCAGGTGCTCCTCCAGGTCGGCGATCAGGCGGGTGACCACGGGCGGCGACATGTCCAGCGCCCGGGCCGCGCCAGCAAAACTGCCCTCGTCCACCACTTTTTCAAACACGCGCATTGACAGCAATCGGTCCATGGGGACTCCTGGAAAGGTTCAAAGGGGTTCAGCGCCCGCGAAGGAACAGGCCGTCCAGCTCGCGCAGGCTGAGCTGGCGCCAGGTGGGGCGGCCATGGTTGCACTGGTCGGAGCGCTCGGTCACTTCCATCTGGCGCAGCAGGGCGTTCATCTCGTCCAGCGTCAGGCGGCGGTTGGCGCGCACGGCGCCGTGGCAGGCCATGGTGGCCAGGATTTCGTTGCGCGCGCGCTGCACCACGGTGCTGGCGTCGTGCGCCGCCAGTTCGGCCAGCACGCTGCGCGCCAGCTCCACCGGGTCGCCCTGGGCCAGCGTGGTGGGCACCGCGCGCACGGCCAGGGTCTTGGGCGAGAACGCGGTCACCTCCAGCCCCAGTTGGGCCAGCACCTCGGCGGCTTCCTCGGCCGTGGCCACTTCTTCGGGCGTAGCGGCAAAGGTGGCCGGAATCAGCAGCGGCTGGCTGGCAATGCGCTCGCCGGCGTCGGTCTGGCGCTTGAGCCGCTCATAGACGATGCGCTCGTGCGCCGCATGGATGTCCACCAGCACCAGGCCCTGGGCGTTTTCCGCCAGCAGGTAGATGCCGTGCAGCTGGGCAATCGCCCGGCCCAGCGGCCAGGGCGCGCTGGGGTCTTGCGGGGCGGCGGCTGGGGGCCGCGTCTGGTCCGTCGGAGCGTCAGGGGCCGAGGGCATAGGTGTCGGCTGGATGGCTGGAGCCCCCGACGCAGGCGCTGGCGCTGTGGGCGCATTCCAGGTGGGGATCGGCGGACTCGCGGGCGGAGCGCTGCTCCACAAGGCCTGCAAATCGTTCACCCGATGGCCAGCCCGCTCGTCCAGCGGCATTCGGGTCTGGGCGCCCCAGGGACGGGCGGCGGACTGGGAAGCAGCAGGACTGGTGACGGGCGCATCGGGCTGGGTGCGCAGCTCGGTGGTTCCGTCCGGCGTTTCCGTGGTCGGCGCGTTGGCCAGCGCCGCCGCCCGGGGCGCGGCCAGGGCTTTTTCCAGCGCCTGGCGCACGGCCTGGTGGACTTCGCGGCTGTCGCGAAAGCGCACCTCGATCTTGGTGGGGTGCACGTTCACGTCCACCCGCGCCGGGTCGATGGCCAGGTACAGCGCATACACCGGCTGTTTTTGGCCGTGCAGCACGTCCTCGTAGGCGCTGCGGGCGGCATGGGTCAGCACCTTGTCGCGGACAAAGCGGCCGTTGACATAACAGTACTGGTGGTCGGCGCGCGAGCGGGCGGCGTCGGGCAGGCCGGCGCGGCCCAGCACCACCAGCGGCCCAGCCTGGTGGAACACCGGCAGCGACTGGGCGATGAAGTCCTCGCCCAGCACATCGGCCAGGCGGCGGGCTAGCGCGTCGGCGTCGGGCAAGGCTGGGGCTGCGCCTTCGGGCGGGACGGGCGCGGGCTGCGCCGTGGTAGGGCGCCACTGCGCGACCAGCTTGCCCTCGTGCCAGACGGCAAAGCCCACATCGGGCCGCGCCAGCGCGTGGCGGCGCACGGCCTCGATGCAATGCGCCAGTTCGGTGGCGTCGCTTTTCAAAAACTTGCGCCGCGCGGGGGTGGAGAAGAACAGCTCCTTGACCTCCACCGTCGTGCCCTGGCCCCGGGCAGCGGGGCGCAGCTCGCCGCTGCGGGCGTCGAGCAAAAAGGCGCTATCCTGCCCCGCCGGCCGCGAGAGCAGGGCGGTTTCCGATACCGAGCAAATGGCGGCCAGCGCCTCGCCGCGAAAGCCCATCGTGGCGACGGTTTCCAGATCGTGCAGGTCGCGGATCTTGCTGGTGGCATGGCGGCGCAAGGCCACTGAGAGTTCGTCGCGCGGAATGCCCAGGCCGTCGTCCTCGACCGCGATCAGGCGCACCCCGCCGGCCAGCAGCCGCACGGTGATCTGGCGCGCGCCGGCATCCAGCGCGTTGTCCACCAGCTCGCGCACCACCGAGGCGGGGCGCTCGACCACCTCGCCAGCGGCGATCTGGCTGATCAGCTCGTCGGGCAGGTCGCGGATGGGGCGGCGGGGCGTTGGAGCCAGGGCATCACTGGGCTCTGGGACAGGAGGAGAGAGCAGGGTTTGGGCGTTCACCGGCAGGATTTTAGGGAGCGCATCCCCGTCATGCTGCGTGCGCATAATCCCCGGCTTTGCCCCATTCGCTCGTCCATGGAATACGCCGCCTTTCTGATCGACTTCATCCTGCATGTGGATCGCCACCTGGAAGCCTTTGTGCAGGCCTACGGCGCCTGGGTGTACGCGCTGCTGTTCCTGATCGTGTTTGTCGAGACGGGCCTGGTGGTGATGCCGTTTTTGCCGGGTGACTCGCTGCTGTTCATCGTTGGCGCGCTGGCGGGCGCGGGGATGCTGGATTTTTCGCTGGCCTGCGGTCTGCTCATCGTAGCGGCCATCTTGGGGGACCAGTGCAATTACCAGATCGGCCGCTACTTCGGCCCGAAGGTGTTCCAGTGGGAGTCCTCGCGCTGGTTCAACCGCCAGGCCTTCGACCAGGCCCATGCCTTCTACGAGCGCTATGGCGGCATCACCATCGTGCTGGCGCGTTTCTTGCCGTTCATTCGCACCTTCGCACCGTTTGTTGCTGGCGTAGCGGCCATGGGGCGGGGCAAGTTCACGGCCTACAACGTGGGCGGGGCGCTGCTGTGGGTGCTGGGCATTGCCACGGCGGGCTACTTTTTCGGCAACCTGCCCTGGGTGCGCCAGCACCTGGACAAGATCATCTGGGCGCTGATTCTGGTGCCAGGCCTGATCGCGATCTTCGGGGCCTGGCGCGCGGGCAAATCCACCAAAACTGCACCTGAGACGGCGGTCTGAATGCTGTATTTCCCTCCGGTGCACAGGCAGGTCTTCTCCAGAGCATGGGCCCTCTGGTGGCGTGGGTTCATGGGCTTGTTGCTGTGGTGCTGTGGGGGGATGGCCTTGGCCCAGGCGGTGACGCCCGAGGTTATGAGGTTGGCCATCACCCCCGACGGCCAATCGCTGCGGGGAAGGGTCGAATGGCTGGAAGACCCCCAGGGCACGCTGACCATCGACGAGGTCCGCCAGCCCGCCGTTGCTGAGCGCTTTGTGCGTTCCCCAGGCGTCCCGCGCACGGCCGGCCGGGATCAGGTCGTATGGCTGCGGGTGCCGGTGGAACAGTCGGCGCCGTCGGGGGACTGGTTGGTGGCTTTCCCCACCACGGCCATCCATGCGCTGGAGTTCCATGGCCCTTGGGATGCGACTGGAACGCTCCTTGCGCCGGCGGTGGTGACGGGGTTGAGCCAACCCTATGCCAGCCGCCCTTTGGCGAGCGAGCGTTATGTGCACCGTCTGCAACTGCCTGCGCCTGGGGTTTACACCGTGTACTTGCGGGTGCAGACCAACACGCCTAAAAATCTGGATCTGGTCGCATGGGATACCGCCACCTACTTGCAGGTCCGCCAGCACAAGCGCCTGTTTGATGGGCTGTGCTACGGCATCTTGTTCACCTTGATGGCCTACAACCTTTCTCTGGCCTGGGGCTTGCGTGACCGCACGGCGGTGTTTTATGTACTGAGTTGTGTGGCGGCGTTCCTGACCTTGGCCACTTACAACGGCCACACAGCGCGTTATTTCTGGCCCGATGCCCCCTGGTGGATCGAGCGCAGTTATGTGCTGGCACCTGCGCTGTGGATCAGTGCCAGCGCCCTGTTTGCCGGAAGTTTCTTGAGCGGACGGGGGCGTTTTTGGCGGCTGACCGTCACCGTGTGGGCTTTGGTGGTTGCAGGCGCCGTGGCTTTTGTGTCGGGCTTGCTCAATCAGATGGCGCTGGGGCAGACCCTTATAGAGTGGGCATCGCTGCTCGGAGTCCTCCTGATGGCATCGGTGGCCTACAGCCGATGGCGCCGTGGATACCGGCCTGCCTTGTGGTATTTGGGCGGTCAGTTGGCTTTTTTTGCCGCTGTCTGCTCCACGGTGTTGGTGAACTGGGGCTGGCTGGATGCGCCTTTCTTGCTGGCCAATGGCCTGCAGATCGGCGTTGCCCTAGAAATGCTGGTGTTTGCGATGGCCCTGAGCGAACGGGTGGCTCTACTGCAGCAACAGCAGATGGCCTTGCGCATCGAAACCGAACAATGGGCGCGGGTGGCTTCGACCGACCCGTTGACCGGCTTGCTCAACCGCCACGGCCTGAGCCTCAAGGCAGACCAGATCTTGTCCCAGTCGGGGCAGCACGCCTTGATGCTGATCGATCTGGACCGCTTCAAGCCCATCAACGACACCTATGGCCACGAGGCGGGCGATAAGGTGCTGGTGGAGCTGGCGCGTCGAATGCGTGCCCAGGTTCGGGAAAAGGATGTGGTGGCCCGCCTCGGCGGGGACGAATTCGTGGTGTTGTTGGCCGCCAGCAGCGCGCGTGAGGAGCAAGAAGCCTTGGCGCAGCGCCTGGTGCAGGCCTTGTCCGAACCTGTGGCGCTGGAGGCGCTGCAGGTGCAACTGGGCGGCAGCGTAGGCGTGGCCTGTGCTGCGCAAGCTCATTGCCCCTTAAAAGACCTGATTCATGCCGCCGACCAGGCCATGTACCGCGCCAAGCACGCCCGCAGCAGTTATGCGTTTTATGACCCTGCGAAGGACGCCCCGATCCCATCCTGCGCCTGAGCAATGCCGGCCTTGGGCGTTACACCGAGCGGCTGCGCGCCAGCGGCGGGTTGCGGGCAAAGTAGCGCTGGATGCCGCGCATCAGCGCATCTGCCAGTTGCTCCTGGTAGCTGCTGCTGCGCAGGCGGGCTTCTTCCTCGGGGTTGCTGATGAAGGCGGTCTCGACCAGCACGCTGGGAATGTCCGGCGCCTTCAGGACCGCAAAACCCGCCTGCTCGACGCGCGGTTTGTGCAGCTTGCCCACATTGCCAATCTCGCCCAGCAACACATGGCCCAGCTTGAGGCTGTCGTTGATCTGCGCGGTGGTGCTCATGTCCAGCAGGGCGCGCTGCACATGCTGGTCCTGCACCTTCACATTGATGCCGCCCACCAGGTCAGCCTGGTTTTCCTTGTTGGCCAGCCAGCGCGCCGCCGTGCTGGAGGCGCCGCTCTGGCTCAGCGCAAACACGCTGGCGCCCCGGGCCTGGGGGGTGGTGAAGGCATCGGCGTGGATGCTGACGAACAGGTCGGCCTGCACGCGGCGGGCTTTCTCCACCCGCGTGCCCAGGGGCACGAAGTAGTCGCCATCGCGGGTCAGGAAGGCGCGCATGGGGTTGCCGCCGATGCGGCTAGCGTTGATGCGGTCGCGCAGCAGGTGGGCCACGCGCAGCACCACGTCTTTTTCGCGCGTGCCGCCGGGGCCAATGGCACCGGGGTCTTCGCCCCCGTGGCCTGGGTCCAGCGCGACGATGATGATGCGGTCGGTCTGCGTGGCCGTGGCGCGATTGCTGCCGGCGCCGGACCGGGCTGGCTCGGGGGCATGGGCCACGGCGGGTGGGGCGCTGGCGGGCGGTTCGGGCACGTCCATCGGCAGCGACATGCCTCCGGAGGGGAGCCGAGGGGACGGGGCGGGCGCCGCATTGGCGACCGGGCCTGCCACGCGGCCGGTTTGCTGAGCGATCAGCGCGCCCAGAGGATCGGATGCATCGGCTTTCGGGGTTGCAGGAGCGGTGGGCGGCGTGGTCAGTGCGGTGGCCGTGGTGCGCGGCGGGCTGGCGCTGGTCGCCATACCCGAGGCATCGCGCAGCCGTTCCGCGATCAGCGCCTCCAGCGGGTCCGGCGCCTGGGCGGGGTAGAGGTCGAACACCAACCGGTGCTGGTAGGGCGCTACGGGCGCCAGCGTAAACACCTGGGGTTTGGCTGCCTGCTTGAGGTCGATCACCAGCCGCACCACGGTGGGCGCGTACTGGCCCACGCGGATGCCGGCGATGTTCGGGTCGTCGGCGCGCACCTTGGCCACCAGTTCGCGCAGCTCGTTGTTCAGCTCCACGCCCTCGATGTCCACCGCCAGCCGGGGTGGCGTGGAGACAAAGGTCTGTTTGGTGGCCAGCTTGGTGTCCGATTCGATGGTGACGCGCGAGTAATCGGCCGCGGGCCAGACCCGCACAGCCACGATGCCCGCGCCCCGGGCGATCTGCGCGCTGCACAGCAGCAGCACCAGGCTGCCCGATTGCAGCAGCGTGCGGCGCGACGGGGACCAGGCCGTGAGTGAAAGGGCAGGGGAAGTGGCGGAGTCGTTCAGGGGCATGGGGGGCAAAGCTCCTTGAGCAAGGCGGCGCCGTGGTCGGTATGGGCTTGCAGCCGGGCCTGGCGCTGGTGTTCGTCCAGCGCGGTGAGGGTGATGGCCAGGTCGGCGGGCGGCAGCAGGGCGGCGGCTTTTTCCGGCCACTCGGCCAGCTTCAGACCGGGGCTGGCGAACAGGTCGCGAAAGCCCGCGTCCTCCCACTCGCGCGGGTCGTCGAAGCGATAGAAGTCGAAATGCCAGATGGCCAGGCCCGGTGCCTCGTGCGGCTCGACCACGGCATAGGTCGGGCTTTTGATGCGGCCCGGCACGCCCAGCGCCCGCAGCAGGTGGCGCACCAGCGTGGTCTTGCCCGCACCCAGGTCACCGTGCAGAGTGACGAAGGCATTGCGCAGCGCCGGCAGCGCCGCCAGTTGCTGGGCAAAGGCCTGGGTGGCGGTTTCGTCCGCCCAAAGCAGGGTGCAGGCCGGGGCGCCCGCCGCCAGGGGCAGGGGGCTTTCTACAATCGGCGCGTGGTGTGGTGCAGCAGTCAACTCGTTCCTCAAATTCGGCAATGGGCCCGCGAACTGGGATTTTCCCAAATCGGCGTGGCCGGTGTCGATTTGTCCGACGCCGAGCCAGGGCTCCTGGCCTGGCTGGAGGCGGGTTTTCACGGCAGCATGGACTACATGGCCGCCCACGGCCTCAAACGCGCCCGGCCGGCCGAGCTGCTGCCCGGTACCGTCAGCGTGATCACTGCCCGCATGGACTACCTGCCGCGCAGCACGCCCGAAGGCTGGCAGGCGCTGGAGTGGCAACGGCTGGATCGCCCCGGCGAGGCCATCGTGTCGATGTACGCCCGGGGCCGGGACTACCACAAGGTGCTGCGCAACCGCCTGCAAAAGCTGGCCGAGCGCATCGCCGCCGAGATTGGATCTTTTGGCCACCGCGCTTTCACCGATTCCGCCCCGGTGCTGGAGGCCGAGCTGGCCACCCGCAGCGGCCTGGGCTGGCGCGGCAAGCACACGCTGGTGTTGCACCGCGAGGCCGGGTCGATGGGTTTTCTGGGCGAAATTCTGGTCGATCTGCCTTTGGCGCCCACCGAGCCCGTCAGCGCCCACTGCGGCCAGTGCACCGCCTGCCTGGATGCCTGCCCCACCCAGGCCATCGTTGCGCCGTACCGGCTGGACGCACGGCGCTGCATTTCCTACCTGACCATCGAGCACGACGGCGAGATTCCGCTGGCGTTGCGCCCCTTGCTGGGCAACCGCATCTACGGCTGCGACGACTGCCAGCTGGCCTGCCCGTGGAACAAGTTCGCCCAGCGCAGTCCCTTGGCCGACTTTGACCCGCGCGAAGGCTTGGTGGGGGCGCAGCTCGTCCACCTGTTTGCCTGGGACGAAGCCACGTTTTTGCGCCGCACCGAGGGCAGCCCCATCCGCCGCATCGGCCACGAACGCTGGCTACGCAACATCGCAGTGGCCTTGGGCAATGCGCTGCGGGCCACGGGCGATGTGGCGTTGCAGGCCACGGTGCGTGCCGCCCTGCAATCGCGCCAGGACGATCCTAGCCCGCTGGTCCGCGCCCATGTGGCCTGGGCGCTGGCGCAGGACCCCAGCGAAAGTAAAAATCATGGTTAAAATGGACTCTAGACCAATGAATTCAAGCGGTGATAGCTATTAAAAAGTGAGTGTTTTGAGCCTTCAGCGCAGCACGCCCAGCGCAAATGGCAGGCTCACCATCCCCAGCAGGGTGGACAACGTGACCAGCCCGGCCACATACGGTCCGTTGTAACCCATGCGCGCGGCCAGCACATAGCAGGTGGAGGCGGTGGGCATGGCCGAGAAAGCCAGCAGCACCGTGGTCTGCACGGTATCGAGCTGCCACCACCGCGCCAGCGCCCAGCCCACCAGCGGGGTGAGCAGGTGGCGCACGGTGAGCACCGCGCCGCCCAGCAACTGGCCCTGGGCCAGCGCGCCAATCTGCATGCCGGCGCCGGCCGACATCAGCCCCAGCGCCAGTGAGGCCGCGCCAATGCGGCTGACGGTGGGCTCGATCCAGCCCGGAATGCGAAAGCCCAGCAAATTGGCCGCCAGCCCCGAGGCCGTGGCCACGATCAGCGGGTTGCGCACCACCGCGCGCAAAAAGCCCTGCTGGCCATGCCGCGCCATGGGCCAGACGGCGGCGATGTTGAACATGGGCACGCACACGCCAATCAGCACCGCCATCAGCAGCAACCCAGGCGCTCCCGCCAGGCGCTCGGTCAGTGCCAGACCGATGAAGGAGTTAAAACGAAAACCGATCTGCGCCGCCGCTGCATGGTCGCGCTGGGGCAGGTGTTTTCCCAGCCAGGGCCAGTAGGGCAGGCTGTAGGACAGGGCAATTCCCGACAGGCCGAGCATCAAGCCTGCCGCCATGAAGCTGGAGGTGGCGCTGACGTCGATGGGGCTCTTGACCATGGACTGGAACAGCAGCACCGGAAACAGCAGGTAATAGACCAGCGCCTCGACCGGTTGCCAGATGCTGCGGTTGAGTGGGCTCCAGCGGCAGAGCACATAGCCCAACAGGATCAGCGAAAAGTCGGGGAAAAGCAGTTGGGCGTAGTTCACCGGCCTGAGCTTACGGGGGATTCGGGGGCTGGCCTGTCAAGGACTGGACATTTCCTGGCGGCACCCTCTTGGTGCTTGCGCTTACCATTGCTCGCTTGAAATCACTCACACAAGGAGCATCCCATGCAACGTCGTCACTGGTTCGCGCTGGCACTGGCCGCTGCTGCGGGCCCCGTCCTGGCCCAGGGCTATCCCACCAAGGTCATCAAGCTGCAGGTGCCCTTTGCGCCGGGTGGCAGCACCGACATCATTGCCCGCACCGTGGCCGAGCCGCTGGGGCGCCTCCTCGGGCAGAGCGTGATCGTGGAAAACAAGCCTGGTGGCGGCGGGGTGGTGGGTGCGGCCGAAACCGCACGGGCCACGCCCGATGGCTACTCGCTGGGCATGGCCACGGTGTCCACCACGGCGGCCAACCCGGCCATCAACCCGCGCACCCCGTACCACCCGATCACCGACTTCACCCCGGTGGTCAACATTGCCGCCACCCCTAACATCATTGCGGTGCACCCCAGCTTCCCGGCCAAGGACTACAAGGGCTTTGTGGCCGAGGTCAAGAAAAACCCCGGCAAGTATTCCTACGCCTCGTCCGGCACCGGCGGCATCGGCCATTTGCAGATGGAGCTGTACAAGAACCTGAGCGGCACTTTCCTGACGCACATTCCCTACCGGGGCGCCGGCCCGGCGCTGAACGACACCGTGGCCGGTCAGGTGCCGATCATTTTTGACAACCTGCCCTCGGCCATGCCATTCATCCGCGAGGGCAAGCTGGTCCCTATCGTCCTGGCCTCGTCCCAGCGCGTGGCGGCCTTGCCCAACGTGCCTACCTTCAAGGACTTGGGCTTGGAGCCCGTCAACCGCATGGCCTACTACGGCATCGTCGGCCCCAAGGGCATGCCCCGTGAGGTGGTGGACAAGCTCAACGCCGCCGTGCGCAAGGTGCTGGAAGACCCGGCGGTGCGCAAGCGCATCGAGGACACCGGTTCGCTGATCGTCGCCGACACGCCCGAGCGCTTTGGCGCGCAAATCAAGGCCGAGTACGAAGTTTATAAAAAGGTCGTGGCCGAGCAAAAGCTCGCCCTGTGAGCGCAGACGCTGCTGCCCTTGCCACCAGCCAGGAGGCCATCGACCGCTTTGTCGATGCCCTCTGGTTGGAAGACGGCTTGGCCCGCAACACCCTGGAGGCCTACCGGCGCGACCTGCGCCTGTACACCACCTGGCTGGCCGCTCAGGACCCGCCCCGTGTATTGGACGACAGCCGCGAGGCCGACCTGCAGGCCCACGCTGCCGAGCGCCATGCGGACAGCCGCCCCAGCTCGGTCAACCGACGCCTGGCGGTGCTGCGCCGCTACTTCCAGTGGGCGGTGCGCGAAAAGCGCATCACCGCCGATCCGACGGTGCGCCTCTTGGCCGCCAAGATGCCCACCCGCGTCCCCAAGACCCTGACCCAGGCCCAGGTCGAGGCACTGTTGCAGGCGCCCGACGTGCGCACGCCGCTGGGCCTGCGCGACCGGGCCATGCTGGAGCTGATGTACGCCAGCGGTCTGCGCGTGAGCGAGCTGGTCACCCTCAAGACCTTGCAGATCGGCCTGGCCGAAGGGGTTTTGCGCGTAGTGGGTAAGGGCCGCAAGGAGCGCCTGGTGCCTTTTGGCGACGAGGCCCGCGAATGGCTGCAACGCTACCTCGACGACGCCCGGGGCGCCATCCTGGCCGGACAGGTCAGCGACGATTTGTTTGTCACCCAGCGCGGCGCGGCGATGAGCCGGGTGATGTACTGGAACCTGGTCAAGAAATGGGCTACCGTGGCGGGCATCACCGCACCGCTGTCACCCCACACCCTGCGCCACGCCTTTGCCACGCACCTGCTCAACCATGGGGCCGACCTGCGCGTGGTACAGCTTCTGCTGGGCCACGCGGACATTTCCACCACCACCATTTACACCCATGTGGCACGGGAGCGGCTCAAGCAGGTGCATGCGCGCCACCATCCCCGGGGGTAGGGCGGTTGGGTCTGCACGCTGCTTCGGCGCCGTCTCAAATTTCCAGATCGTCCACCCAGATCAGCGCCTGCATGTGGGCCATGTTGACCTGGCGATTGCTCAGTTTCAGGGCCGTGGCGGCTTCGGCGAAGGTGGCTTCGTCTTCGCTTTCGCAGGCCAGGGTCAGTTTGAGCAGGGGTGCCAGCGGTCCACTTTGCTGGAGCAAGGCTTGGTTCACTTCGTCGGGCAAGGACAGCGCCTGCAGGGCCTGGGGCAAGGGGAAGCCCAGCATGGTGTCCAGCAGGGAGAACATGCCGGTGACAAAAGCGTTATCCCCATCGACGGGGGGCGAGACTTCTGCCGCCAGCAGTTCCATCAGTCGCCCACGCATCACGGCGGTAATGCCGGTGGCCGGAGGCGCATCGCTGGCCTTGGAGGTCGCCAGCAGCAGGGCGGACCAGCGGAACAGCTTTTTGAGGCCCAGCAGCATCACCGCTTCGCGAAACGAGGTGATTTCACGGCGCAGGCCAAAGCTCGCCGAGTTGATAAAGCGCAGCAGGTTGAAGGAGAGGGTGGGGTCTTTTTTCAGGACCTCTTCGATCTTGTCGGTGCTGGCCTGTTGGCGCACCAAGTTGATCAGTTGCAGGATCACGGTTTGCGCGGGTCGCAGGGTGCTGGTTCGGACCAGAACGGGTTTGGCAAACCAGAAGCCCTGAAACAGCGTGAAGCCCAGCGCCTTGAGTCGCTCGAACTGCTCTGCGCTTTCCACCTTTTCGGCCACCAAGATGGCCTGGCTGTGCGCGCGGGCCAAGACCAGCAAGGCCGGCATGGTGGCTTCGGGCACCTGCATGGTGTCCAGCTTGATGAAGCTGGCCAGGGCCAGCCAGCTGGCGTATTCGCTGCGCAGGCAGTCCTGGCTAAACGCCAGCTGAATGCCGCGCGTGACCAGCGCTTTGAGGATGGACACCCGCCCCGCAATCTCGTCGGCCGGCGTGCCCGACGGCAGGGGCGGAATTTCCAGCACCAGTTTGTCGGAACTCATCAGTTCCAGGTGCCCGCCGGCAAGGCTTTCATGGGTGCAATTCAGAAACACCAGTTTGCGACCGACCAGCGACACCTCCCCCGAGTGCAGCATGACGTTGAACAGCAGCGTCGCATCGCTGGCGGCCGTATGCCCTTGCTCGTGGCGGTTTCGGTCGAACAGCTCGTGGCCAACGACCTTGCGCTCAACGTCCACGATGGCCTGGCGGGCAATCATGAAGGAGGTCGTCGCCGGCGGGGCCGGTGTTTCGGGTGCGGCGGTGGGTGCAGCAAAAGCGTTGGACATGCGCGAAGCCTCTAAGGCGCAAAAAGAGTGCCGCATTCTAGGGGCGCTTGCACCTGTGGCGCTCCGTTTAAGCGCCCTGTAATAAGGCCAGCTCGCTGTCGGTAAAACCGGCCTGGCGTCGTGCGGCCTCATTGAACGGCGGTTTGAGCCGAGGCGCTTCATAGCGACGTACCAGATCCGCGTAATGGTCGATCGGGTCCAGGCCGTCCCGCGCGCACAGCCAGCGGTACCAGTGGTTGCCAATAGCCACATGGCCCACTTCGTCGCGCAGGATGGTGTCCAGGATGGCGACCGCGGCCAGCGCGTCCGGTGTGCCCACCTGGCGCAGCTTGCGCTGGATCAGTGGCGTGGCATCCAGGCCCCGGGCTTCCAGCGTGCGCGGCACCAGCGCCATGCGGGCAACGATGTCGTGCGCGGTCTTGGCGCACATCTCCCACAGGCCCTGGTGGGCCGGAAAGTCGCCATAGCCATGGCCCAGCGTGCGCAGGTGGTCGCGCAGCAGCTGAAAGTGCAGCGCCTCCTCGCCGGCCACACGCAGCCAGTCGCGGTAGTAGGCCTCGGGCATGCCATCAAAGCGCCAGATCGCGTCCAGCGCCAGGTTGATGGCGTTGAGCTCGATGTGCGCAATCGCGTGCAGCAGCACCGCACGGCCCTCGGGCGTGGCGGGCGAGCGCCGGGCCACATCCGTGTGGTGGCGCAGCTCCGGTTTGGCGGGACGGCCAGGCAGCGCGTCCAGGTCCGGGGGCGGCGGGAAGGCGGTATTTGCTATCGTAAAGATAGCTGCTTCCGCTTGCATTTGTTGGGTTAGCGCCGATTTTTCATCAGGGTCTTGGATGCGCAAGACCTCCAGCGCGCGGTGTCGAAGCTCCATCCTTACAATTCTAGGCTTCGATTTTTGGGAGGCGGGACATGGCAATTTACGAACTCGACGGGCAGGCGCCGCAGGTGGCGGAATCGGCCTGGGTGGCGGACAGCGCCCAGGTCATCGGTGCGGTCACCCTGGGCCCCGACGCCAGCGTCTGGTTTGGCACCGTGGTGCGCGGCGACACCGAGGAGATCACCATCGGCGCCGGCAGCAACATCCAGGACGCCAGCGTGCTGCACGCCGACCACGGCATGCCCCTGGTGGTGGGCGAGCGCGTCACCGTGGGCCACCAGGTCATGCTGCACGGCTGCACCATTGGCGACGAATCGCTGATTGGCATTGGCGCGGTCATCTTGAACGGCGCCAAGATTGGCCGCAACTGCCTGGTCGGCGCCGGCGCGCTGGTCACCGAGGGCAAGGAATTCCCCGATGGCTCCATGATCCTGGGCAGCCCCGCCAAGGTGGTGCGCCAACTTTCCCCCGAACAGATCGAGGGCCTGCGCCGCAGCGCCCAGCACTACATCGACAACGCCCAGCGCTTTCGCGCCAGCCTGCGCAAGCTGGGCTGATCCAGCGGCTTGACGCCTTTACTTTTGCATTTTGGAAAACCTTGCGTGTCTGAACTCCATAAATTTCTGTTTGAAGGCCTGCCGGTGCGCGGCATGCTCGTGCGCCTGACCGATTCCTGGACCGACATCCTGCAGCGCCGCGCCAGCAACACCGCGACGGGGCCGTATCCCGCGCCCGTGCGTGCCCTGTTGGGCGAGATGGCCGCTGCCGGTGTGCTGATGCAGTCCAACATCAAGTTCAACGGCGCGCTGGTCTTGCAGGTGTTTGGCGACGGCCCGGTCAAGCTCGCCGTGGCCGAAGTGCAGTCTGACCTGAGCCTGCGCGCCACCGCCACCCTGCTGGGCGAGGTGCCCGAGAACGCATCGCTCAGCCAGATGTTGAACGTGGGCGGCGCCGGCCGCTGTGCCATCACCCTGGACCCCAAGGACCGCCTGCCGGGCCAGCAGCCCTACCAGGGTGTGGTACCGCTGCATGGCGACCAAGGTGAGAAGTTGGAAAACCTGTCCGAGGTGCTGCAGCACTACATGCTGCAGTCCGAGCAGCTTGATACCGTGCTGGTGCTGGCGGCCAATGACGAGGTGGCGGCGGGTCTCCTGATCCAGCGCATGCCGATCAAGGGCGAGGCCAACCTGGCGGGCATCCGTTCCCACACCGAGAACGAAGACCAGATCGGTCGCAACGAGGACTACAACCGCATCGCCCACCTGGCCGCCACCCTCACCCGAGAGGAGTTGCTGACGCTGGATGCCGACACCATCCTGCGCCGCCTGTTCTGGGAGGAAAAGCTGTTGCGCTTCGAGCCCCTGCAGGGCGAGGACGGTCCGCGCTTTGCTTGCACCTGCAGCCGCGAGCGTGTCGGCCAGATGCTGCGCAGCCTGGGCGTGGACGAAATCGAGAGCGTCATCGCCGAACAAGGCCAGGTGGAGGTGGGCTGCGAGTTCTGTGGCCAGCAGTACCGCTTTGATCCGGTGGATGCAGCCCAGCTCTTTACCGAGCCGGCCATCCAGCCACCCGTGCAATCGGCTTTGCACTGAACGCTGAGCGCGGAAGGCGCTTTTCTGCCAGCGGCGCCTTCAGGGCGCCGTTTTTCACCCGGTCAGGCCGGTGAACAGCCGGTGCTCACACTCCGAATCGCTGCATTTTTCGCAGCCCAGCGCGCGCAGGCGCTGGCGCTCTGCGGCCATTTCCCCCTGCGCGCGAGGAACTGGCACCTGCGAAACCAGGCCCAACGCCATCAGCGCCGCAGTCGTCTGCGCAAGCAAGCCTTGCCCAACCACCAGGCGGTAAGGCCATTCCAGATGCGCCAGCGCTGCACGCAGGGCCTGATCTTGCCGTAGGGGCACAGGGTCAGCGCACAGCGCATGGGCCGCAGCGGGCAAGGCCAGCAGCAGCACCGCCGAGGGCGTGGGACAGCCCTCTGGCAGGCCGATGCGGAGCTCAGAGGTCAGTTGGGCCACGGTGGCCGGATCGACCGGATTGCTGGCGGGAGGGGCAGGGGGCGTGTCGGGGGGCGCGCTAAAACAGCTGCCCAGCAGGGGCAAGGCGGGGCTCGCAAAACGCTGGCCTGTGCAGCGAGGATCCCGTTCCAGGGCTTGGGCCAGCGCCATGGGCTGGGTCAACGTGGCTCCCAGTACCAGGACCATCAACGTCCGCCCGGCATGTACTGGACGTAGATTTCGTTGGGCCGCACCATGCCCAACTCGCTACGGGCCTTTTCTTCGACCATTTCCAGGCCTTCGCGCAGGTCCTGGACTTCGGACTGCAGCCGTTCATTGACCTGCAGCGCTTGCGCGTTAGCGGCTTTTTGAACGGCGATCTGTGCCTTGAGTTCGTTGACCCGCGGGATGCTGCCGCGCCCATGCCAGAGCTGGAGCTGCAGTCCCGCCAGCAAGGCCAGCAGCAACAGCGGGGGCATCCAGCGCGAATTCATGGTGCGGCAGCGGCTGCGCCTTAGCGCAGGTTGTAGAACGCAGCGCGGCCGGGGTACACAGCCACTTCGCCCAGGTCTTCCTCGATGCGCAGCAGCTGGTTGTACTTGGCGATGCGGTCGCTGCGGCTCATGGAGCCAGTCTTGATTTGGCCAGCGTTCAGGCCGACGGCGATGTCGGCAATCGTGCTGTCCTCGGTCTCACCGGAGCGGTGCGAGATCACGGCGGTGTAGCCGGCGCGCTTGGCCATTTCGATGGCGGCGAAGGTCTCGCTCAGGGTACCGATCTGGTTGATTTTGATCAGGATGGAGTTGGCAATGCGCTTGTCGATGCCTTCCTTCAGGATCTTGG
>CAZQXQ010000004.1:0-42668 GCA_964597235.1 uncultured Burkholderiaceae bacterium
AGACCTTCATCAACACCCTGGCCCCCGGCGTGGTGCGCAAGCACCTGACGGTGGGCGCCACTTGGGCGCACTCGCCCCAGGGCGAGCTGTCGGTCTTCTTTGCCCACGCCTTTGGCGAGCGGGTGCGGGGCAGCAACTCCATCCCTGGTGGCATGCCCCCGGCCGGCTTTGGCGGTGGCAACAGCAACGTGAGCCTGCGCGAAAACATCTTCGGCATCGCCTACGGCTGGAAGCTGTAAGCCCCAAACAAGAATGGCCCCTTGCGGGGCCATTCGGCAACTTATCTGGACGTGAAGATCAGTTCAGATTCAGCCTGCCCAGGTTGAACAACCAGGTTTCGCCGTTGTTCTCGTCAACGCCATCGTTGTCATTGACCAGCAGCACGTCGCCATTGGCCATCACGGCCAGGCCCTCGATCTTCTCCACGGTCAGGCCCTTGGTGGTGCGCAGGTCGGGCAGCACATCGCGCACCAGGGTCTTGCCCAGCGTGGCGCCGTCGGCCACGCCGTTCAGGTCGATGCGGTAGAGCTTCTTGATGCGGGCATCGGGGCCGCCCTGGTTGTCACGCTCGACCACCAGAAAACGGTTGTTGCCCAAAGCCGTCAGGTCCGACAGACCGACCCAGCCCTTGTTGGGCGAGGTGACGGCGTCCAGCGGATAGAACATGAACTGCCAGGTCTTGGCGGCCAGGTCGTACACGCCGATGCGCGGATGGGTCTCTCCGGCCCAGGCGCGCTGGAAGGCCACCACCAGTTTGCCGTTGGACTCGGCAATGCCTTCGAAACCAAAGCGCTGCTGCTTGGCGTTCACGGCGGCGGGCAGCTGGATGATGTCCTCGATCACGCCCGTGGCCGAGAGCTTGAAGACCAGGTTGGCCGACAAGACCGGGCGGGCGGCCTCGCCCACGGTGCCCGCGCCTTCGGAGGCGATCCAGAAGCCGCCACTGGAGGCCAGCGCGATGCCTTCGGGGTCCAGGTTGACGCTGCCATCGGCGTTCACCAGCGCGGCCAGGTCGGTGGCATCGAAGGCGTTGGCGTCCTTCGCGGCGGGCAGCACCGCGGCCAGTGCGGCGATCTTGCCGTTCGGGTCGGTGATGCGGATTTCACGGCGCAGGCTGGCCGGCTTGACGCTGGTGTCGATCTCAAAAATACGGTTGCCGCGGAAGAAGCTGTCGTCAATGCCGTACACGGTGGAGCCGGTGGGCGCGGCCACCAGGCCCGACAGGGCCGACCAGGGGATCGGCGTGCCATCGGCGCGGTTGACCGATTGGATCGTCGGGTAAGCCGCTGGCGCGCTTTGGTACTGGTAGATGTTGAGCGCAGAACGGATGGTGGGGCTGGTGGCGCGGTCGTCGTTCTCGCTGGCAGCGATCAACAGGTTGCGCGCAGGAATCGCCAGCACGCCTTCCGGGGCCAGCGCTGCGGGCAGCGCCTGCTTAAAGGCCGGCTGGTTCTTCTGGCTCATGTCATAGACCGCCACCACGCTGGAGCGCTCGGAGGCGACAAACAGGTAATCCGTACCTTCATAGCGGCCAAAGGCCACGTTCTCGGGCTCGTTGCCCTTGGCGTCGGAACGCTTGTCGTTGGTGTGACCGATGCGGGCGACCAGGTGCTCCATGGCGTTGCCGGCGTCGTACGCCACCGTGCCGTCGCTGTTGAACAGGGTGAAGCCCCGGCTGCCGCCGTTCCAATCGCCCTCGTTGGCGGTGGCGAACTGGGTCTTGGAGAACCAAGTCACGCCATCGGGCTCGCGCAGGCGGTTGGCCTGGGTTTCCGTGAGGCTGACGAGGTTGGGGCGCGGGGCGTCGGTCAGGTCCACCTGGTTCAGGGTGACGGCACCGGCGCTGAAATGGCGCATGACCTTGCCCGTGGGCAGGTCCACCAGCACGAGGTGGTTGTTCTCCTGCATCGTGACCACGGCCACGTTGTCGTCGTTGATAGAGACGTACTCGGGCTCGGCATCGTCCGGGTACAGAGTGGCCAGGCCCTTCAGGTCCACGACCCGGGTTTTCCAAGTGGCAGGGGCGCCAATCGTGTCCACGATGGTCAGGTAGCCCGAAGGCGCCTGGGGCAACGCGCCCTTGTTCAGGGTTTCGTCGCGTTCGTTCTCGATGACCACGGCCACGTATTTGCCGTCCTTGCTGCGCGCCACCGAATCGGGCTGACCACCCAGCGGGATCTCGGTCACCAGGCGGCGCTTGGCCATGTCCACCACCACCAGCTTGCCCGAGGGATTGGTGAAGCTCTGCGACGTATTCACCGCCACCAGCGCGTGGGCGCCCAGCACCGTGACCGAGGTGGGCTCACCGCCCATGTTCAGCTGGCCCAGCGGCTTGGGATTGGCGGGATCAACGATGTCCACAAAGCCGACTTCGCCCTTGAGGCTGTTGGTATAGACCAGGGTCATGCCGTCTTCGCTGGCGGCAACGATCTCAGCAGCGGTGGGCGTGCTGTCCTCACACGAGGAACCCACCTGCGCGCACACGGCAAAAGTGGCCGTGCGGTTGAAGAACTTGCCAGCGTTGCTGACCGAGGGCAGATCGGCTGGATCGCCGTCCCCACCGCCGCAAGCCACCAAAAGCCCGGACAGGGCCGCCGTGGCCGCCAGGGCCAGCACCGATCGTTTCATGGAAAGTCTCCAAAGCAGTGAAAGCGTTGGAGCCTATGGGGAGACCATGACATTTTTGTGACTGCAGGGTCGCAGGCCCGGACATCGCCGCCACCCGCGCCGCGCCAACGGGGTGCAAACCACAGTATTCTTTGCGCCCCTGGAGATGCCCATGAACGCCACCACCCCAACCGACCTGCTGCCCCAAGTGCAGCCACGCCCCCTCCCTGCTGAACTGATCGAGGCACTGCGCGCACGCTTTGGCGCGCAGTGCTCGACTGCGATGGCCGTGCGCGAGCAGCATGGCCGCGATGAATCCCCCTACACCACCGTACCCCCGCCCGAGGCCGTGGTGTTCGCTGAAAGCACGCGCGATGTGCAGGACGTGGTGCGCCTGGCCGGCCAGTACGCCGTGCCGGTCATTCCGTTTGGCGTCGGCAGTTCGCTCGAAGGTCATTTGCTGGCCGTGCAGGGCGGTATCAGCCTGGACGTGGGCCGCATGAACCAGGTGCTGTCGATCGATGCCGACGACCTCACGGTCACGGTGCAAGCCGGCGTCACCCGCAAGCAGCTCAACGAGGCCGTCAAGCACACCGGCCTGTTCTTTCCGATTGACCCCGGCGCCGACGCCACGCTGGGCGGCATGTGCGCCACCCGGGCCAGCGGCACCAACGCTGTGCGCTACGGCACGATGCGCGAGAACGTGCTGACGCTGGAAGTGGTCACCGCCAGCGGCGACGTGGTGCGCACCGGCTCGCGCGCCAAGAAGAGCAGCGCCGGCTACGACCTGACCCGCCTGTTCGTGGGCAGCGAGGGCACGCTGGGCATCCTCACCGAGGTCACCGTCAAGCTCTACCCGCTGCCCGAGGCCGTGTCGGCCGCCATCTGCTCCTTCCCCAGCATCGAGGCCGCGGTGCGTACCACCATCCAGACCATCCAGCTGGGGGTGCCGATTGCCCGGGTGGAGCTGATCGACGCCAACAGCGTGCGCATGGTCAACCAGTACTCCAAGACCACCCTGCGCGAAGAACCCATGCTGCTGATGGAATTCCACGGCTCGCCCGCCGGCGTGCAGGAACAGGCCGAAACCGTGCAGGAGCTGGCCAAGGAGCACGGCGGCCAGGCCTTCGAATGGGCCACCACGCCCGAAGAACGCACCCGCCTGTGGACCGCGCGGCACAACGCGCTGTTCGCCGCGATTGCCAGCCGCCCCGGCTGCAAGGCCATGTCCACTGACACCTGCGTGCCCATCAGCCGCCTGGCGGACTGCCTGCTGGAATCGGTGGCCGAGGTCGACGCCAGCGGCCTGCCCTACTTCCTCGTCGGCCACGTGGGCGACGGCAACTTCCACTTCGGCTACCTGATCGACCCCGACAGCGCCGAGGAACGCGCCACCGCCGAACGCCTGAGCCACACCCTGGTCCAGCGTGCGCTGCGCCTGCAGGGCACCTGCACCGGCGAGCACGGTATCGGCCTGCACAAGATGGGCTACCTGGTCGAAGAAGCTGGCGACGGCACGGTGGAACTGATGCGCACCATCAAGCGCGCGCTGGACCCGCAAAACATCCTGAACCCCGGCAAGGTGTTCACGCTGTAAGCCTTGCCCGCGCACCGCCTTGCCCACATCGACGCCCTGCGCGGCCTAGCGGCGCTGCTGGTCGTGTGGCTGCATGTGACTGAGGTCTTCATCCAGCTGCCCGGGCGCCCGGCCGATGCCTGGCTGTACGACATTGCCGCCAGCGTGGACACGGGCCGCATCGGCGTGGTGCTGTTCTTTGCGATCAGCGGCTTTGTGATCCCGTCCAGCCTGCCGCCGACGGTGGACCGGCAGGGCGTGGCGCCCGCGCTGCGGGTGTTTGCCGTGCGGCGCTTTCTCCGGCTGTTCCCGGCCTACTGGCTGTCGCTGGCCAGCGCGGCGCTGATGGGCTGGGCGCTGCACACCCCCCTGCCCACGGCCACGCTGGTGGCCAACCTGACCATGCTGCAAGGCTGGTTCGGCGTGCCCGACGCGCTGGGCCTGTACTGGAGCCTGCGGCTGGAGCTGGTCTTTTATGCGCTGTGCGCCGGCCTGTTCGCGCTGCGCTGCCTGCACCGCCCGAGCGCGCTGGCCAGCGCCATCGTGGCCTGCGGCGTGGTGGTGGTCACGGCGGTGGGGCTGCGGGCGCTGACCCCGGCGGACACCGCCTGGCCCCAGGCCCTGGTGTACCTGCCGCTGTACGCGCTGTTCATTGCCACCATGTTCTGGGGCGCGCTGTTCCGCCAGTGGCATGACCAGCGCCACAGGATCAACTCAGGGTGGAGCGCCCCCGTGCGGGCGGTGTTCTGGCTGTTCGCGCTCGGCGCGCTGCTGGGCCCGCTGGCTGTGCCGCTGCTGCAATCCTGGGTGCCGGACAGCGCCAGCGGACCGCTGTGGCGGATGGCGATTGGCCAGGCGCTGGGCCTGGGGCTGTTCCTGCTGCTCGGACGGGGCGGCTGGCAGCCCGGCCGCCTGGCCCGCTGGGTGGGCGAGGGCAGCTACGCGTTGTACCTGTTCCACCCGCTGGTGTTCTACCCGCTGTTCGTCGCCGTGCAACGCGGCCACCTGCCCTGGCTGGACGGCGCCCCGCTGGCCGCCCCCCTGGCGCTGAGCCTGGCCGGCAGCCTGCTGCTGGCAACGGCTGTGCGCCGTTGGGTGGAACAGCCCGCCATCCGCTGGGGCCAGCGGCTGACGGCCGGATAATTTCTACCCGGCCTGCGCCACCTTTTGCCGTCGTTTCGTTTCTGCCGCTGCCCCCTTCTTCGAGACCCCGCCCATGACCACTCCGCTCCGCATCGCCCTGGCCACCGGCGCCACCATGGCCAAACCCGATCCTGAAACCCACTGGCTGGTGGCCGCGCTGGCCGACTTGGGCGTGACCGCCGACGTGCTGCCTTGGGATGCGGACATCGACTGGTCCGCCTACCCGCTGGTCGTCGTGCGCACGCCCTGGGACTACTTCCAGCGCCTGCCCGAATTCCTGGCCTGGGCCGAGCGCACCAGCGCGCAGACCCACCTGGTCAACCCGCTGTCGGTGCTGCGCTGGAACTGCCACAAAGGCTACCTGCGCGAACTGGTCGAACACGGCATCGCGACCGTGCCCACCCGCTGGCTGGACCACCGCCCCGGCCTCAGCGCCGAAGCTGGCCTGCAGCAAGCGCACGCCGAACTGCTGGCCCTGCGCGCCCAGGGCTGGGAGGAGCTGGTCGTCAAGCCTGCCGTGTCGATCGGCGCCATCGGCGCGCTGCGTGCCCGCGTGGACGACCCCGCCTGCGCCACCCACCTGGCCGCGTTGCGCGCCGAGGGCGATGTGCTGGTCCAGCCCTACCTGCCCAGCCTGGCCGAACAGGGCGAGGTCTCGCTGATCTACTTTGGCGGCCAGTTCTGCCACGCCATCCGCAAACGCCCCGCCGCCGGCGACTTCCGCGTGCAAGACATGTACGGCGGCACCGTCGAGGCCTGCGTCCCGACCGCCGACGAGGTCGCCCTCGCCGCCCAGGCCCTGGCCCACACCCCCGCCCCCACCACCTACGCCCGCGTGGACCTCGTCCGCCTGCCCGACGGCCGCCCCGCGGTGATGGAGCTGGAACTCATCGAACCGGAGCTGTTCCTGGGCGCTGCACCCCAGGCGCCGGAGCGGTTTGCGCGGGCGCTGAAGGGCTTGGCGCCACATCAAAGTTGATAGCACGTACCGCTGGATTCCATTGGGCTAGAGGCCAAAAATACTCAAATCCAGCCCAACAGCCCCCACAGCCAGTTGCCGATCAGGCGGCCCGGCAGCAGAGTGAAGAGTCCCGTAATGACCAGGGCACCCACGTACAGCGAAATCATGTTGCTGCGGTGCGCCTTCACTTTGTGGGCGCGGGCAGACGCGACGCCGGTGACCAGCGCGACCAGGGTGAACACCGACAGGCCGTGAATCCAGGAAAAGCCCTCCGGCCGGCGAATGGCGAACGAGATGCCAGCCACGCCCGCCATGCAAAGCACCCAGATCCATCCCCCAATGCGGTGCAGCCGATGGCCCTTGCGGCCCCACAAGAGCAGAGCCCCCAGCACCAAGGCGATCGCGGCCAGAACAGCGTGGGTGACGATGATGGGCGTCCAGGTAGTGGCAGGTGTGGTCATGGTTCAGACTTTCGGTGGCGTGGATTCAACCAGATCGCGATCAGGTGAGATGGATGGACGCAGACGCCGGCCGGTTTAGGCTACGCCTTTTGCACACGAGTGAGCACCATGGGCCTCAATGTTGAACACCTTCTGCGGACCGCCGACACCCTGGAGCAGGCGCTGCTGGCCTTGCAAGGCTGCGCCGATCACAGCAGCGTGCTGTATGACCTGTACCGCAACGCCGCCATCAAGAGTTTTGAACTGTCGCTGGAAACGGCGGGCAAGCTGATGCGCAAGGCACTCAAGGCCTTCAGCGGCAGTCCGCGCGAGGTAGATCGGCTGGTCTTTAACGACGTTTTGCGCCACTGCAGCAAACATGGCGTGCTGGATTTGCCTGCCCTGGAGCGTTGGCTGGCCTACCGCGCCAACCGCAACAACACAGCACACGACTATGGCGTCGAATTTGCCAACCAGACCTTGACCCTGCTGCCTGCCTATGTGCGCGATGTGCGCAGCCTGGCCATCCAACTGCAACAGGTCTTCGATGCCGCAGCGTGACTTTGCCTGCCTGAACCTGCAGCCCCGCCACTGGGCGATGCTGCGCGACTTGCTGGCGCGCTACACGCCAGACGCACAGGCATGGGCCTACGGCAGCCGTGTCAACGGCACCGGGCACGACACCAGCGATCTGGACATCGTGCTGCGCCACCCCACCGATTTGAGCCAGGACGTGCCCGGATGGGATGATCTGCGCGAAGCCCTGCAAGACAGCCCTTTGCCAATCCTGGTGGACCTGCACCTGTGGTCTCGCCTGCCACCGTCGTTCCACGCCAACATCGAGGCCGACTACGTGGTGCTGCCCATCCACATCGCACCAGGCGCTCAGGAGCGGCGCTCCGGGAGCTGAAACACCGACACGGACTGCACCAGGTCCTGCGCTTGCCGGTTCAGGCTGGACGCAGCGGCGGACATCTGTTCGACCAGGGCGGAGTTTTGCTGGGTTGCCTGGTCAATGTGGGACACCGCCTGCGCGACTTGGCCGACGCCATGGCTCTGCTCGGCGCTGGCCGTCGTGATGGCGCCCACCAGTTCCGCGACTTGGCCAATGCTGTCCACCAGTTCATGGACTTTGACACCCGCCCGGTCCACCAGCTGGGTGCCTTGTTCGACCTGCTCCACGCTTTCGGTGATCAGTGCGCGGATTTCCTTGGCGGCCTCGCTGCTGCTCTGGGCGAGCGTACGCACCTCCCCGGCCACCACGGCAAACCCACGCCCTTGCTCTCCGGCACGGGCTGCCTCGACTGCCGCGTTCAAGGCAAGGATGTTGGTCTGGAAGGCGATGCCGTCAATCACGCCAATGATGTCCGTAATCCGGGTGCTGGAAGTCCGGATGCCGTGCATCGTGTCCACCACCTGGGTAAAGGCCACCCCACTTTCGCGGGCGACGGACGACGCTGTTTGGGCCAGTTGGTTGGCGTGGCGGGCGTTGTCCGCATTGCGCTGCACGGTGGTGCCCAGCTCCTCCATCGAGGAAGCGGTTTGCTCCAGCGCACTCGCCTGGCTCTCCGTGCGGACCCCCAAATCGTGGTTGCCACGGGAGATTTCACCACTGGCGACGGCCACACTGTCGGCGCCGTGGCGAACCGATTGCACAGTGCTCGCCAGCTGGGCCTGCATGCGTTGCAAGGCCAACAAGAGATGGCCGGTTTCGTTTTTCGCCTGGGGGTCCACCACGATGGTTTGTGTCAGGTCACCGTTGGCGATGTGGTCTGCCGTATCGATCGCATGGGACAGCGGACGAGTGACGCTGCGGGTGATGAGCCAGCCCGCCACGATGGCAAAGACCAGGGTCAGCAAGCCTCGGGCGATCAGTTCGAGCGTCTGTCCACGAAAACGCTGTTCGGCCTCGTTTTCCAGCCGCGCGGAATGCGCTTCCGTATGGGTGGCGAACACGCCGATGACCCGAATCAGCTCCGCCAACAAGGGATAGCACTCCTCGTTCATGCGACGGATGGCCACTTCGCGCTCGCCCTTGGTGGCCAGCTCCACGATCGCCAACGCGACGGGGCCATACCGGTTTTCCACCTGGGTGATGCTGGCCACCAGATCGTGGACCTCCTGGGGCACGGAGGGGTCCTGCGCCACCAGCTGCTGCAGTTGGGCCAGGCTCTCGGTCGCTTCCCGATGGGCCTGCAAGACGGCGTCACGCTCTGCGGAAAGCGCCTGGGGCTGGTCCATCAACACCAGGTTGCGGGCTGCAATCGCCCGCCGACCCACCGCCGCCTGGATGTGCCCAGCGGTGGTTGCCCGGGCCTGCAGGCCGTGGATGTAGGAACCCATGCGGGCATTGGCCTCGCCCAAAGCCATCCATGAAAGGGTCGATTCCAGGCAGACCAGTGCCACGAGCAGACCAAACCCAACGGTCAGCTGGGTCTTGATGGACAAATGGGTAAATCGCATGGGAAGACCCCTTTGGGGACGAGGTAAGAGTGAATGAAAGTGCCAATGGCCCCATTTTTGCACCCGAAGGCCTGGCCTGAAACGTCCGGGCCGCCAGTCCCATGCGATGCCCCCAGACGGGGGGCTCCGCTCAAAAACTGCCGAACGCCGTTCCCAGCGCAATGACCAGCGCCAGCGCGGGCAAGGGGACCATGATGGTCACGGCGGCAATGTCGGCGTAGGACTGCCGGTGGTTGAGCTTGCAGATGGCCAGCAAGGTGATGATGGCGCCGCAGTGCGGCAGCGTGTCCATGCAGCCTGAGGCGATGACGGCCACGCGGTGCAGCAGCTCGGGGCTGATGGCAGCTGCCTCGGCCATGGCCAGGTAGTCCTTGCCCAGCGTCTGCAGAGCGATGCTCATACCGCCCGACGATGAGCCCGTGATGCCGGCGAGCACGTTCATGGCGATGGCCTCGGAGACCAGCGGGTTGTCGGACACGCGCAGCACCGCATCGCGGATCAGGCCAAAGCCCGCCAGCGCAGCGATGACCGCGCCATAGCCCACTTCGGAGGCCGTGTTGAACAGCGGCAGCATGAAGCCAAACACGCCCTGGTTGAGCGTGTGCTTGAGGTCATGCCAGTGCCCCAGCCGGACCAGAACCAGCGCGGTACACGCCACCAACAGCGCAATCAGCAGCGACCACAGGCCAGTGACGCGGCCAGGATCCAGCGTGGCGTAGCGCTCGGCCAGGAAGGACAGGTCCATGGCCGGAAACACCGCATAGGTAAACAGCGCGTTGACGCCCACAACCAGCACCAGCGGCAGGAACGCCAGCACCAAAGGCACCTGGGCCTGGCGCGCAGCGTCTTCGGCGGCCTGGGCGGACGAAGCCTGGGGCTGGCTGGCGTCCCCTTCGTCGTGCTGGCCATAGCCCTCACCGACGGCGCGGGCTGCGGCGGCACGGCGCAGCAGCCAGGCCATCCCGGCACCCAACATGACGGCAGCGCCCACCAAGCCCAGCCCGGGCGCAGCAAATCCGTTGGTGCCGAAGTACGGGATGGGAATGGCGTTCTGGATGGCCGGCGAGCCCGGCAGCGCCGTCATCGTGAAGGTGAAGGAGCCCAACGCAATCGTGCCAGGCACCAGGCGCTTGGGGATGTCCGCCGCCTCAAACAGGCTGCGCGCAATCGGGTAGATGGCAAAAGCCACCACAAACAGCGACACCCCGCCATAGGTGAGCAGCGCGCAGGCCATCACCACGGTCAGGATGGCGTGCCGCTCGCCCAGGGTGCGCACAATCCAGCGCGCCAGGGTGCTGGCCGCGCCCGAATCCGCCATCAGCCGGCCAAACAAGGCCCCGAGCAAGAAAATCGGCAGGTACTGGAGCACATAGTTGCCCAGGGCGCTCATGAAAGTGTTGGTGTAGAGCGGCAAGAGCCAGCGCGCATCGCCCGACAGCACCACGGCCAGGGCGGCCATCAGCGGCGCGAGCAGCAGCACCGTCACCCCCCGGTACGCCAGCCACATGAGCAGGACCAGCGAGACCACCACGGCCAGCACGCTCAACATGGCGCGCTCCCGGTCGCCGGTGGGGCGTGGGGGACAAAGAGAAGGCGGAGCGCCAGGCATTGCCGGCGCGGAGTGCTTGGACAGGGTGTTTGCATCCTGGTATTTTCCCCTAGACCTACACGTCAAACTTCATAGCACACACCGCTGGTGTTCATTGGGCTAGAGGCCCAAAATGCCCTCAAAACCTATCGGATACGGTGATTCGGGCAGGCGGGGGACCACGCCCCCGTCAAGGTCAAGGCGTCAACCAGGTCCAGTCGTCTGCGGTGATGCGCGCGCGGCGGTGGCCCTCGCGGTTCAACTCCAGCCAGTCGATTTCTTGCACCTGGGCATTGAGCACTGCCAGATGGGGCGTGCGCTCGCTGGCCTCGGCAGAGGGCGCTGCGGGGGCGTCCACCGCATCGCAGGCCAGCGGGGTGCCCGGCGCCTTGGCGGCCAGGTAGTCCCCGGCGCTGGGCGACTGCCGCACCCGCTCCCACACGGCGGCCACCTCGGGCCCGGTGGTGTGCGTGGTCACCGCCACCCGCACCCGCAGCTGCCAGCCCAACCTGGCGCTCCAGAACACCAACACGGCCTGAGGCGCAAACGCCAGCTCCGCCACCTTGGCGCTGCGCGCGTCGGTGTAAATCTGCAGCCGGCCTGTGGCTGCATCCACGCTGCGCAGCACCACCGTGCGGGCATTCACCGCCCCATCGGCGCCCACACTGGCCACCACCGGCGTGCGCCAGGCATGGTGCCGATCCAGGCTGGCCCGGCCCAGCTCCTTCCAGATCTGGTGGCGGATGGCTTCGGGCGTGTCAAAGGGTGTTTTCATAGGGCGAGGAAGAGATGTGCCGCAAATTCTAAGAAGTCTCCAAAGGCTTTTTAGGCGCTTGGGCATCCATGAAAAAGCCCAAGGCTAAGATGAACCGATGATGGGCTGCAACCGCCCTCATCCACCACCTGCCGATAAGCCCGCCATGAGCGCCCTGGCCTGCGCCGCTTGTCCTGAGGTGCAGTCCCTGGAAATGGACTTGCGTAGTCACGCTGCGACCCATGAGCACAGCCCCATTTACACAGACACCAGCGACGCCATGACACCCCCCCCTCCTCCTGCTGCCCCCACCCAGCCACGCAATCCCCTGCATGGCCTCACCCTGGAGGCCATCGTCACGGCCTTGGTCGCCCACTACGGCTGGAAGGAGCTGGGCCAGCGCATTCCGGTGCGTTGCTTCACCAGCGACCCCAGCGTGTCCTCCAGCCTGAAGTTCCTGCGCAAGACCCCCTGGGCGCGGGAGAAGGTCGAAGGGCTGTACCTGTTCATGCTGCGCGAGCAGCGGCGCCATCAAAGCCATCAAACTTCATAGCACGCACCGCTTGATTTCATTGGCCTGGAGGCCAAAATGCCTTCAACCGGGTCCGCAACCCCGTTCTTTCTCATTGGCCGGCTGCCCGTCACACTGGTGGAGCCATCCATACTTTGGGGCTCCAATAGCAAGCCGGCTGGTCTTTGGCGATACGCTGGCGTTTTGGAGAAACGGCAAAGCCTGACCACCGATGCATCTGGAGCCCCTGAAGGATTGGCGAAATGGATATCTCGACCCTGGATGTCGCAAAACTGCTGACGACCAATGCACTGCTTTCCGCGGCGGCGGCGCTGGTCATGGTCGTCGCCCTGTGCACACGCAAGACCTATCCGGGGTTTGGCTTCTGGACGGCGGGGGTTGCCTGCCTCGCGCTGGGGGCGGCCTTGATGGTGCCGAGCCTGTTGCCGCTGAACGCGGTAACCCGCACCCTGCGCATCGCCACGCTGCTCGGCGGGATGGTGTTGGTCCTGCGTGGCATGTTGCGCTTTCGCGGCCATCGGGTCGGGTGGTGGTTGGAAGGGCTGGTGGCCCTGAGCTTTGTGACCGTGTTCAGCACGATCGATGCCAACGATTTCAGCATGCGCCAGGTCATCTACGGTGCCTATGTCTGCTTGGTGAGCATGGCCATCGCGTTCGTCACGCTCTACCGCCGCCCGACGCACTTCGGCTCCAACGACATCATGCTGGTGGTGTGGCTGTGCATCTACGCCCTGTTATGGCTGGTGCGCGTTACCCATGAACTGAGTGAGACCCATCAACAGGCCACCACGACCCTCGAATTCATCCAGCGGTTCGGCACGTTCTACGCGATTGCACAGATTCTGACGGCACAGCTGGTCACGCTGACCCTGATCAGCATGAATTCGCAGCGCATCGAGTTCGAGTACCAGATGGGTGAAGAACGCCTGCGGGAACGCGAAGAAACGCTGCGTGAGATTGGCGACAACCTGCCCGGCGGCTTCATCTACCAATACGCGCTGCACGAGGGGGAGACACGCATCCACCATGTCAGCGCCGGCATTTTTCAGATCTTGGGCGTGACGGCGGAAACCGCCATGGCCAATCCCAGCACGGTACTCGGGGGATTCACGCCCCAGTCCCAGGCGCAGCATGAGGAAGCGCAAGTCAGAAGCGCCCGCGAACTGCGTGTGTTTTCCGAGATCCTGGAGTACCAAAGGGCCGACGGCCAGCTGCGCTCACTGTTGGTGCAGGCCACGCCGCACCGAGAGCCCAACGGGGTGACCGTCTGGAACGGCGTGGCGATTGACATCACCGAGAAAAGGCAGCAGGAGGCCGAACTCATCCACTATCGGAACCGCCTGGAGCAGCTCGTCGAGGCACGCACCGCCGAGCTGGAAAAGGCCAAGAAAGCAGCGGAAGCGGCTAACGTGGCCAAGGGGTCCTTCCTGGCCAATATGAGCCATGAAATCCGCACCCCGCTGAATGCGGTGATCGGCCTGAGCTACCTGACGCTCCAAACCGAGCTGACGGATCGCCAGCGGGACCATCTGCAGAAAATCCAGTCTGCCAGCCGGCACTTGCTGGGCCTGCTCAACGACATCCTGGATTTCTCCAAGATCGAAGCCAACAAGCTGGAGTTGGAGCACATCGACTTCGACCTGGCGCAGGTGCTGGACAACGTGCATACCCAGATCGCGGAGCGCGCCCACGGCAAGGGCCTGGCGCTGCGCATCGACCTGGCACCCGAGGTGCCCCGGCAGCTGCTGGGCGACCCGCTGCGCTTGGGCCAGGTGCTGATCAACTTTGCCAACAACGCCGTCAAGTTCACCGAGCGCGGCAGCGTCACGCTCCGGGTGCACAAGACGGCCGACCGGGGCGATACGGTGCTGCTCCGCTTCGAAGTGCAGGACACCGGCATCGGCATGGATGGGTCCCAGATCGAGCGCCTGTTCACCAGCTTCCAGCAGGCGGACAACTCCACCACCCGCAAATACGGCGGCACGGGCCTGGGGTTGGCCATCTCCAAATCCCTGGCGCAGCTGATGGGCGGCGACGTCGGAGTACAGAGCACGCTGGGCGACGGCTCCACGTTCTGGCTGGAGGTGCCGCTCGGCCTGGGGCAGTTGCGGGCGGTGCCGCCCCTCCTGCCCCCACCCCCACCGCCAGACGCGGGCGCGGCGGAAAAACTGCGCCGCGCCGAGATCCTGCTGGTCGAAGACAACCCGCTCAACCAGGAAGTCGCCCTGGCCTTGCTCGGCCTGCTGGGGGTTCGGGCCGAGCTGGCTGCAGACGGCGCCCAGGCCCTGGCCATGGTGCGGGACCGGCCCTACGACCTGGTGCTCATGGACCTGCACATGCCCGTGATGGACGGCCTCAGCGCCACCCAAGCCATCCGCCAGCTGCCCGCCCGGGACCGCATGCCCATCCTGGCCATGACCGCCAGTGCCTTCGCCAGCGACCGCCAGCTCTGCCTGGATGCCGGCATGAACGACTATCTGGCCAAACCCACCGACCCGGAGCAGCTGCGCCAGAAACTGCTCCAGTGGCTCCCAGACTGGCAAGCGGATGCCAGCACGCCCCGCCCTGCAGCGCGCACCGACCCTGTGGGCACGGGCACGAATGCAGCAGACGTGGGCTTTCCGCCCATGCCGGACATTCCGGGACTGGACACGGTGCTGGGCCTGCGCCAAGCCCAGCAGCAGACATCGCTGTACCAGCAACTGCTGCGGCGTTTTGTGCAGGACCAGGGCGACACCCCCGCACGCCTGGCGGGCGCCATCGCGGCCCAACGCTGGGACGAAGCCCTGCGCCTGGCCCACACCACCAAGGGCGTGGCCGCGCAAATCGGTGCGCGAGCGGTGCGCGACCGGGCCGCCGCGCTGGAAATCGCCCTGCGCAACCAAGCGGGGCCGACCCGGGTGGAATCTCTGCACGCTGATCTGACCCACGCGCTGCAAGCCCTGATCGCTGCGCTGGACCAGGCCTTGGCTGACGCCCATCGCCCAGACACCAGGGGCGCGGAACACACGAAAAAGTTGGAAGATGCCGCCGTGCAGGAATCCACCTTGACGAAGGACTGGCCCGTGCTGCGCGAGCAGTTGTTGACGCTGCTGGGCGCGAACGATGTGCAATCGCTGGACCTGGCGGAGCAGGCGCAGGCCTTGCTGCGCACCGCCCTGGGCGGGGCCGACGCCCGCGCCTTCACCGAAGCACTGGAGAACTTCGACTTTGCCGCCGCCCAGGCCCTGCTGCAGCGGCATGAGTGAGTAAGCCGCTAAGCCGCCCCCATGTTCGTACCTGCAATACGAAGGAGATGACCATGTTGCAAACCTACGAAGCCGTGTTGCAGCCCAACGGGAAACTGCAATTTTTTGACTTGCCCAGCAGCGTGGTGAACCTGCCGCGCCGGGTACTGGTCACGTTCACCGATGAAGCGCCCTTGGGCGACACCGCCCTGTGCGGTGCCAGCCTGAGCGAACCGGCCCTGGCCCAAGACTGGTTGCGCGAAGAAGAGGAGGCTGCATGGGCCCATTTGCAACCCGGCAAGTGATTCTGTTGCTGTTGCCGTTTCCGTTCTCCGACCTTTCGGCCGTGCTTGGTGGAGCAGGTGGTGGCATTGTTGCGTGGCAGCGGCGCGGCAAGAAGCAACCATCAAACTTCATAGCACACACCGCTGGTATTCATTGACCTGGAGGCTCAAAAGACCTCAAGGCGCTGCCAACCTCCCGGATCAATCGATCTGGAGCTTGGCCGCCTTGGCTAGGCCGCCCCACAGCGCGATGTCGGCCTGCACGGTGGCGGCAAACTGTTCGGCGGTCTTGATCGGGGGGGCGGGCATGTTCTGGGTGGCGAACTTCTGACGCATCTCTTCGGTGGCCAGGATCTTGTTCACCTCCTCGTTCATGCGGCGCACGATCTCGGCCGGGGTGCCAGCGGGGGCAAACAGGCCGTACCAGCCGTCGGCGTCGAACTTGTAGCCCTGCTCGCTCACCGTGGGCACCTCGGAGAGCGCCGGGGCGCGGCGCGATCCGGTGGCGCCAATGGCCGTCAGCTTGCCGGCGCGCACATGGGGTACAGGCGAGGCAATGTCGGTAAAGCCCACGGAGATGTTGTTGGCCAGCAGGTCGTTCACCAGTGCGGCCGAGCCCTTGAAGGGCACATGCGGCATGTCCAGACCGTAGTGCGCCTTGATGCCCTCCATCGCCAGCTGGCCCGAGGAACCGTTGCCCCAGGTGCCGTAGGCCAGCTTGCCGGGGTTGGCCTTGGCATACGCCACCATGTCCTTGAGCGACTTGAAGCCGGTGCTGGGGTTGGCGATCAGCAGGATGCCGGACTGGCCGACCTGCGCCACGGGCAGCAGGTCCTTGGCGGTGTCGTAGGGCATCTTGGACTGAATGACCGGGTTGATCGCAATCGCGGACGAGGGCGTGAGCAGGAAGGTGTAGCCGTCCGGCGCCGCCTTGGCCACGGCGTCGTTGCCGATGATGCTGTTGGCGCCAGGCTTGTTGTCGATGACCACCGGCTGCTTGAGTGCCAATTGCAGCGGCGCCGAGATCATGCGTGCATAAATGTCCATGCCGGAACCGGCGGGGCCGGGCACCACCAGCTTGATGGGGCGGTTGGGCCAGGCAGCGGCGTTCTGGGCCTGGGCGGGCAAGGCCATGGCGGACAGAGCCAGCGCGGCGCCGGTGGCCAGGAGGGCACGGCGATCAAAAGAGGGCTTCAGCATGGTTTGTCTCCTTTAGGTATGGATGAGTGAACGGAAAAACAAAAAGTAAGCAGAGAGGGATGGCACTTCGCCCTCAGCGCAAGGTTTCGGCCACCTGGGCGCCCAGCGCGGTGCCGTGCACCGCCAGATGGGCCCCCAGCTGGATGGCCTGCAGCATCTCGGCCGCGGTCAGGCCCGAGGCCAAGCCATGGCGAATGTGCTGGCGCAGCGCGGACGGATTGTGGGCGGTGAAACAGGCGTTCAGGGCGATACGCACCAGGCATTGCTCGGTAGGCGTCAGGCCCGGGCCGGCGTCCCGCAGGGCGTCCACGTCCAAAAAGTCGCGCACCACGGCCGCAAAGGCAGGGTCCAGGCGCGCGAGCAAGGCCAGGGGATCGTCGCCCTCCGGGGAGGTGGCCGGCATGGGCACGGCGCCGGTTGCGCCGGTTTCTTCGGCCAGGATCGCGGCGGCTTGCACCACGGCCTCCAGCCCCTGCGCCGCCACCAGGTGCAGCACGTCAAACAGGTCGGCCGACGTGGCACCGGCTTCCAGCGCCTTGGCCATGTGGGTGCGCAGGCCAGCCTCGAACAGGTGGCTGCCCGAGGCGTCCAGCGCCACATAGAGCAGCTCCACCATGCGCGCGGACAGTGGGCCGGTGCGGGCAGGATGGCCGGCATAGTCGGCATAGGCCTGCACGAAGCGGGGGCGCTCGCGCAGCAGGGTTTCGACCCAGCGGCGCCAGTAACCACGCTCGCGCAGGAATGCGGCCTTGATCGCTTCGCGGTCGGGGTCGGCAGCGGTATGGGGCGGGGTCATGTTTGCTCCTTCGGAGGCCGTGCAGTCAGCGACAGGGTCTGACCCGTCAAATATTGGGCGCGGGCGCCAGCAATAAATTCCACCACGGGCGCCAGCTGCGCAGGCGGCAAATCGGGGGGCACCTCCAGCGCATTGATGCGCAAGGCGCGGGCGCCCCATTCGCAGGCCAACGTGGCCACCAGCATCCGGGCGGCGGCAGCGTCGCCGGCCTGGGACCAATCGACGGGCGCCGGGCTGGGCAGCAGCAAGGTCAGGCTGGCCTGCTGCGGGTGGCGGGCGGCAAACCGCACCGCCGCCGCATGAACGGCCTGCAGCCGCTGGCCCGGCAGCGCCTGGAACGGGGTGGCGTCCAGGCAGGCGGCATAGGCGACGGCGGTTGCGGTCGGCGGCGGCAGGGCCAGATCAGGCACGCGGCCTTCCACGGTCAGCGCCAGCGGGGTCGGCAGCGGCAAGGGAGCCAAGGTGGCCAGCGGCAAAGTCTGGCTGCCGCCATAGACCGAGGAGCCGCCATCCACCGCCAGCACCTGGCCGGACAGCGGTGCGGCAGCCGGGCTGGCCAGGAACACCAGGGCGGCGGCCATTTCTTCGGGGTCGGCCATGCGGCCCAGCGGAATCTTGGCCAGCGCGCCCTCGGGCCGCAGGCGGCCGGCGGCGATCAGGCCTTCGACCAGCTCGGTGCGCACAAAGCCGGGGCTGAGCACCGTGGCGCACCAGTCGGGCCGGGCGCGCGCCAGCGCCTGGGTCTGAGCGATCAGCCCCGTCTTGCTCGGGCTGTAGGCCCCGCGCCAGGGAATGGCGCGCAAGCCCGCGCCCGAGGCCACGTTGACGATGCGCGCGCCCGGCCCCAGCAGGGGCGCCAGCGCCTGCACCAGCGCGGCGGGCGCCTGCAGGTTCAGTGCCAGCAGGCGCTCCAGGGCGGCCGGCGTCTGCTCAGCCAAGGGAATGTTGCTGCTGTCGGACAGGCCAGCGTTGTTGACCAGTGCGTCCAGCGCGGGCACGGTGGCCGCCAGCGCCTGGATGTCGGCGACCACCGTGAGATCGGCCACGCAGGGCTGGTGCGCGCCCTCGGGGGGCACGGGCAGCTCCGCCATCAGCCGCGCCAGGCCCTGGTCATCGCGGTCCACCAGCACGCAACGCCAGCCCTGGGCGGCAAACTGGCGCGCGGCGGCCCGGCCAATGCCGGACGCAGCGCCGGTGATCAGGACGGTGGGTACGGAGGGCATGGCGGACACAACGCGTCAGAGGTTGGTGAAGGTCACACCGCCATCGACGACCAGCGCCTGCGCGGTCATGAAGCCGGCCTGGTCGCTCGCCAGGAAGCAGATGCCCTTGGCGATGTCTTCCACCGTGCCCAGGCGGCCCAGCGGGGTGCGGGCGGCGCGCAGCGCGTCGCGCTCGGCGTTGCGGTTGCGCTGCGTGCCCTCGGTGGGCACGGCGGAGGGGCAGACCGCATTGACGCGGATCTTGCGCGCGCCCAGCTCGGCGGCGGCGGCGCGGGTCAGGCCCAGCACGCCGGCCTTGATGCCGGAATAAACCACCGAGTTCAGCGTGGAGCGCAACGCGGCGGTGGAGGCCACATTGACGATGGCACCACCGCGCTCGGCATCCATCGCATCGGCAGCAGCCTGCATGCCCCAGATCACGGCCTTGAAGCCCACGTCGAGCATGCGATCCAGCGTTTCAGGCTGGATGTCGGGCAACGCCTGGTAGCGCACCCAGGCGGCGTTGTTGACCAGGATGTCGAAGCGGCCGACGTGCGCGCGCGCCTGCTGCACGGCGGCGGTGATGCCCTCGCGGCTGCCGATGTTCTGCACCACGGCGAAGGCCTGGCCGCCGGCGGCGCGGATGTCCTCGACCACGGCGTTCACGAATTCTTCCTTCAGGTCGTTCACGCCGACGATGGCGCCGCGCGCCGCCATCTGGCGGGCGGTTTCCTTGCCGATGCCGTTGCCGGCGCCGGTCACCAGGGCCACGCGCCCGAGCAGGTCTTGTGCGATGGGGGGGGCTGTCAGGGTCATGGGGATGGTCATGGGCGTGCTCACGGCTCAGACCGCCTCGATGAAGCTACGGCCCACGCCCTGGGCCAGGGAACCGGCGCCAAAGGCGGCGTCGAGCTTGCGCACCTCGCGCAGGGCGTAGTGCAGCGGCACCGCCCAGGTAAAGCCCATGCCGCCGTGCAGGTGGATGGTTTTTTCGATCACGAAGGCGGCGTTGGCCAGGGCCCCCGCCAGGGCGGTGTGCGACGACCGGGGCTGGCCGTATTCGTCGGTGGCCAGCACGCGCTGGATGGCGGCGGCCGAAACCTCCTGCACCAGCTTCATGCGGGCCAGGTGGTGGCGCACGGCCTGCTTGGCCGACAAGGGGCGGCCAAACTGCACACGGGTCGCCATGTAGGTGGCGGTGGTGTCCAGTGCGCCCTCGGCGGCGCCGTTGGCCAGCGCGGCCAACAGCAGGCGGGCCTCGTGCAGCAGGGCGGCCTGGGCAGCGGCATCTAGCCGGGCGCGCACCACGGCACCGTTCAGCACCAGCCATTGCTGCGGGGCTTCGGGATCCAGCGCCGGGTCGGCCTGGATGGTCACACCGGCCAGCTCAACCAGTGCGGCGCCGTCGCCGTCGGGCACCAGGGCCCAATCGCAGCCCTGCGCGTGGCGCGCGGGGCCAGCCATGCCCTGGGCCAGGTCGCCCTGCCAGGCGATGGTGGCCAGCTTCTCGCCGGCGGCCAGCGCGGCCCCTTCGGGGGTGCCGGCCAGCGCGCGGGCCAGCAGCAATTGCTCGACCAGCGGGAACGCCAGGCCCAGCTTGCCGGCGGCCTGGGCAATCGGTACGGCAAACGCAATGCCCAGCCCCAGCCCGCCATCGGCCTCGGGGGCGCACACGCCCGTCAGTCCGGCTTGGGCCAGCACCTGGGCCATGGCGCGCAGCTCGCGCCCCTGGGCATCGGCAATCGCGGCGGCGGCCGCTTCGGCAAATTCTTCGGGGCGCACGCCCTCATCATGTGTGCTCATTTCGTGTCCTTCGGCAGCTTGAGGATGCGTTGGGCGATCACGTCCAGCTGCACCTCGGTGGTGCCGGCGTAAATCGTCTCGGCACGGGAGAACAGGTAGGCGCCGGTAAACGCCTTGCGGGCACGCTGGGCCAGGGGGCTGGACGCGGGGGTCACATGCGCCACCAGCGACAGCGCCAGCGAGGCAAAGGCCTGGTGGCATTCCGACCAATACAGCTTGGTCAGCGAACCGCGCGCGCCGATCTCGTTGCCGGCCATCATCGAATCCACGGTGCGCTCGACCAGGCCCTTGAGGCCATCGATCTCGCACAGCACATCGCCGATGCGGCGCTGGTAGTAGCCGTCCTGCAGCAGCGCGGACAGGGCCGGGTCGGACTTGCAGGCCTGCACCAGCTGGCGCAGCTCGCATTCGAAACGCCAGGGGCGGTACATGCGGTTGGTGGCGCGCTCAATCGACAGCACGCGCACCGCAGCGCTCCAGCCCTCGTCGGGTGCCCCCAGGCGGGCGCTGTCGGGCACGAGCACGTTGTCAAAGAACACCTCGGCAAACGATTCCTTGCCGTCAATGGACTTGATCGGCACCACGCGGATGCCGGGCGTGTCCATGGGCACGGCAAACATCAGCATGCCGCGATGGGCGTCGGCCACGGTGCCGGTGCGGGTCAGCAGCAAGCAATAGTGGGCCTTGGCGGCGCCGCTGGTCCAGATCTTCTGGCCATTGATACGCCAGTGGTCGCCCTCGGGCACGGCGCGGGTGCGCAGGCGGGCCAGGTCCGACCCGGCATCGGGCTCGGAAAAGCCCTGGCACCAGTAGTGCTCCATGCGCAGGATGGCGGGCAGGAAAGCCTGTTTTTGTGCCTCGGTGCCCACAGCCATGATGATCGGGCCGGCCAGTTCCTTGCCGATGGAGCTGACGCTTTCCGGCATGGGCAGCGCGCCCACTTCCTTGTTCACCGCCAGGTGCTCGCGCAGGCTCAGGCCGTAGCCGCCGTAGGCGGTGGGCCAGGTCATGCCGGCCAGGCCGGCGCGGTAAATCGCAGCTTCCCAGTCCCGGCATTCGTCCAGGGTGGGCGTTCGGTAGTCGAGGCTGTCCGCGCGCAGGTGGCTGGGCAGGTTGGCGCGCAGCCAGGTGCGCGCGTGCTGGCGGTACACCGCCCGGCCAGTGGCCGGATCGGGAATCGCGACAGGGGTGTCGTAGGGCATGGGCTTCCTCAGTGGGCAGGACCTGCGGCGGGCAGGGGAATCATCAGCGCGTCCAGCACGGCGACACCTTCGCCACGCGGACGCACCAGCACGGGGTTCAGGTCGATCTCGGCGACCTGGTCGCGGTGGCGGTAGGCAAACTCGGACAGCTGGGCCACCAGGCGCGCGGCGGCCTGCTGGTCCAGCACCGGCTGGCCGCGCACGCCATCAAGCAGCGGGAACAAGCGCAGCGAGCGGATCATGGCCAGCGCCTCGGCCTCGGTCACCGGCGCGGCCTGCACGGCCACGTCGCGCAGCACTTCGGCGTAAATGCCGCCCATGCCGACCATGACCGCCGGGCCAAACACCGGGTCGCGCGAGATGCCAGCAATCAGCTCGGTGCCTCCACGCAGCATGGGGGCCACCAGAATGCCCTCGATGCGGGCCTGCGGGGCCCGCGCCGCGACGTTCGCCAGGATCTGGGCATGGGCGGCGCGCACCGCCGCGGCATCGGCCAGGTTCAGCGCCACGCCACCGACCTCGGTCTTGTGCGGCAGGTCTTCGGAGACGATCTTGAGCACCACCGGAAAACCCATGGCCTGGGCAGCCTGCACCGCAGCATCGGCGGACTGGACCTGCTGCTCGCCGGGGATCGGAAACCCGGCCTGGGCCAGCACCTGCTTGGCGCCAAATTCGTTCTGGAAGGCCGACGCGGGCAGCGGCTGCACCGGCACGGCCTCGCCGGAAGCGGCCTCCACGGGGGCGGCCAGCAAGGCCGACAGCTTCACCAGGTCGACCAGGCCGCGCGCGGCGGCGTCGATGCTAGGGAACACCGGAATGCCCAGCGCGCGGATCTGCCGGACCGCATCGTCAGGCCCCCGGCTGATGATGACCAGCGCCTTGTGCGGGTAACGCTGGCGCAGCTGGGCCAGGGCTTCCAGATAGATGCCGCGCAGGCGGCTGCTGTACAGGCCCAGCGACTGGAACAGCACCGTGACGCCGGCACCCGGCGCTTCCTGCAGCGCAGACAGCACTTCGAGCAGGGTCTCGGGCTTGCTGGAGATTTGCGCCGAGGCATCGACCGGGTTGTGCGTGCTGGCCGTGGGCAGGGCGCGGTGGATGCGTTCCTGCGTGGCGGCGTCCAGCGGGGGCAGCTGCAGGCCAGCGGCGCTCATGGCGTCGGCCATCATGATGCAAAAGCCACCCGAGGCCGCGATGGGCGTCACCTCGGGGCCGGTGGGCAGGCGGCCGGGCAGCAGTTGCGCCACGGCCTGACCCAAATCAACCAGGTCTTCGTGGGCACGCACGCGCAGTGCCCCATGGCGGCGGAAGACGGCGTCGATCACCGCGTCCGAGCCGGCCAGCGCGCCGGTGTGCGAGGCCGCCGCCGCCTGGCCCAACTCGGTGGCACCGATCTTGAGCACGATGACCGGCGTGCGGTGCGCGCGGGCCACATCCAGGGCCTGGCGCAGGCGCTCGCCATCGCGGCAGGTTTCCATGCAGCACAGGATGACGCGGGTGGCGGGGTCGCGGGCCAGCGCGACGATGCCGTCGGCCAGGTCCACATCGGCCTCGTTGCCCAGTGTGACCATGCGGCTGATGCCGACGCCGCGCTGCACCAGCAGCTGCAGGGTGTAGCTGCCGATGTTGCCGGACTGCGAAACGATGCCCACCGGGCCGGGCTCGGGCATGTAGTCCTCCAGCGCGACCGAGAACGAGCCGATCGCCCGTTCGGCCACGCCCACGGTGCCCAGGCAGTTGGGCCCCAGCAGGCGCATACGGTGGCGGCGGGCCACGCGGGTGATCTCGGCCTGCAGCGCGGCGCCTTCGGCCCCGGCTTCGGCAAAGCCAGACGACAGCAGCACCACGGCCTGCACGCCGCGCGCCGCGCAATCGCGCACCGCCTGCAGCGCATGCGCCACCGGCACGGCCACGATGGCCAGCTCGGGTGCGGTAGGGGTGTCCGCCAGACGGACGTAGGCCGGCAGGCCCTGGACCTCACCGCCTTTGGGGTTAATGGGGTAGATGGCGCCGGGGTAGCCGTGCTTGCGCAGCAGGTGCACCGGGCGGCCGCCAATCTTGGCCACCTCGTTGGAGGCGCCAATCACCGCGATGCTGCGCGCCAGGAAAAAAGCATCCATCCCCTCGCCGGGGGCGGGGGCCTGTGCAAGATCCGCCATGGTTCAGCGGCCTTTGAAGATGGGTTTGCGCTTTTCCAGGAAGGCCAGCCGTGCTTCGCGAGCGTCCTCGGTCTTGGACAGCGCCATCGTGAACTCCTGCTCGAAGCGGTAGGCATCGCGCTGCGGCATCACATCCACCATGTTGGCGGCGCGCTTGGCGTAGACCAGCGCCAGCGGCGCCTTGGAGGCGATCTCACGCGCCAGCTCCGTCACCACTGGCAGCAGTTGGTCGGGCGGCAGCACGTCTTCGAGCACATTGCGGCGCAGCAGGTCGGCGGCCGTGAGGCGCTGGCCGGTGAAGAACATGCGCCGCGAAGTGGAGCGGCCCAAGAGCGTGCGCAGCATGGACGCACCGCCAGCCAGCCCCACATTGATCTCCGGCATGGCGAAGGTGGCGTTCTCCGAGGCGTAGAAGATGTCGCAGGCGGCCATCAGGCCCAGGCCCGCGCCCAGCGCCGCGCCGTTGACGGCGGCGATCACCGGCTTGGCGCATTCGCGGATCGCATTGCTGGTTTCTCGGGTGATGCGGTTGTGCTCCAGGAAATCACCGGGAATATCGCTATTGGGGCGGTCCTTGAGGTCCGCGCCGGCGCAGAACACCGAGCCATTGCCCGTCAGCACCGCGCAGCGGATGTCGTCGCGGGCCGAAATTTCGTCGAAGGTGGCGACGATCTGGTGCCGCATGGCGCGGTTGAGCGCGTTGACGGGGGGGCGGTCTAGGGTGACGAGGGCTACGCCGTCCGCCACCTCCATGCGCAGGCATGGTTCGTTCATGTGCTTGTCTCCTGATTGAAAGCGCGATGGCGGTGAAAGCCCGCCTTTTGTGCTCAGGAATTCTATGAACGCAGGGCCCGGCCATTCCTGGCGCAAAGGTTGGTTGTGTTCTGCGCAAAGCGGCAGAGTCGCCGCACTCGCAGCTGCCTAAGATGGCCAGCTCCCTCTGTTTGCCCTCTTCTTTTGCACACACCCGCCATGGCACCGAGCACACCGCCCTCCTCCCTTTCGATCAAGCGTCCCGTAGCGCTTTCCATCGAACGCCTTGGCAGCCTGGTGACGGCCCTGGGCGAATGCCCAGTCTGGGATGCCGAGCGGCAACGGCTCTGGCTGCTGGACTGCCGGGCGGGCCTGGTGCACTGCATCGATCTGGAAAGCGGAACCGATACAGACAAGGGCTCGGGCTTGGGCACGCCGCTACGCGTGCCGGCGCCGGTGGGGTCGATGGCGCTCAATGCCGATGGCCGCATCGTCGTCGCGCTGAAGGAAGAAGTCGCGCTGCTGGACCCTGCCACCGGCACGCTGCAGACCCTGGACAGGATCGGCGACAGCCACCCGAACCTGCGCCTGAACGACGGTGCCGCCATGCCCGATGGCAGCTTTGTCGTCGGCACCATGCACGTGTTCCGCGCTGAAGGTGAAGCACCGATGGGCGGGCTGTACCGGCTGGAGCTGGACGGGCGGCTACTGCGCCTGGCCACGGGCTTTGGGACGGTGAACGGACCCGTGATGCACCCCTGGAACGGCCGGCTCTACGTGGCCGACAGCGCGGCCAAGCAGATTGTTTCGTATGCGGTGGATGCGGCGGGCGCACTGCACGACCGGCAGTTGTTCGCCGACACCAGGACCCTGGGCTCGGCACCGGATGGCTGCTGCTTCGATGCCGAGGGCGGACTGTGGACGGCGCTGGTCCACGTCGGCGCGATCGCGCGCTTCGATGGCCAGGGGCAGCTGCGCCAGCAGGTAGACCTGCCGGTGGCGCACCCGGCCTCGCTGTGCTTTGTCGGCCCGGCGCTGGAGGAGCTGGTGGTGACGACGATCAGCGACAGCGGCCGCCTGCGCGCGGATGGGCCGCTGGACGGCGCCGTGCTGCGCCTGCGCGGCCTGGGGGTGCGCGGGGCCCCTCGCCCGCGCTGCGCCATCACGCCAGCGGGCTGATCGCGGGCAGCGGCTCCGAGGGCTGTACCGCAGAGAAGCGCTGCGATTCGCCCGACACCCGCTCGGCCACGCAATCGAGGAACAGGCGGATCTTGGTCGGCACCATGGGCGTGTCGAGGATGGTGGCGTACATGCCTTCCTCGAAGGTGGTGTTCGTCACCTGAAACGCGGGCAGCACGCGCACCAGCGTGCCCCGGGCCAGGTCGTGGTGCACGGTGTAGTCGTCCAGCAGCGCAATGCCCTCGCCCAGGCGGGCCAGCTCCAGCAGGGCCATGCCGTTGTTGCTCACATGGCGGGGCTTGAAAGCCAGGTCCTGGATGGGTTGCCCCTCCCCCGCGCGAAAGTGCCAGTCGTACTGCTCGCCCGGCAGCAGGTAGGCCAGGCAATCGTGCGCCAGCAGCTGCTCGGGTTGCTGCGGCGCTGGGCGGTGGGCCAGGTAGCGCGGCGCGGCCACCAGGTAGCGCTGGCTGTGAAACAGGCGCCGGCGCTTGATGCCCGCCTCCACCGGCGGGGAGATGCGAAAGTCGATGTCGGTCTGGCTGCGGCGCAGGTCCACCGGCGCCTCGGACAACTGCAGCTCGATGTGGATGTCCGGGTACTTACTGCGAAAGGCCGCGATCAGCGGCGGCAAGACCCCCAGGCCAAACATGGTGCGGGCGTGCACGCGCAGCACGCCCTTGGGCGCAGCCCGAATCGCGGTGATGCTGCGGTGCGCCTCGTGGATGTTCCACAGAATCCCTTCGAGCTGGCGTGCGTATTCCTGGCCGGACTCGGTCAGCACCACCTGCCGCGTCGAGCGCAGCAGCAACTTGACGTGCAGGGCGCTTTCAAAGTCGGTGATGGTGCGGGACACCGCCGTGGCGGAGATGCCGAACTGGCGGGCGGTTTCCGAAAAGCTCTTGGTCTGAGAGACCGACAAGAACAGCTCCATCGCACGCAGACGGTCCATCATTCCTCCATTTTTTGCAGTACAGAATCTCGCTCTGGCGCTATTCCGAATTGCCGGGCGCCAGCCCAGAATTCCGTCCCTACAGCGTTCCCCTGTTTAAGACTTAAGACGGAGACAAACCATGGACTTTGGCGTATTCATCCTGGCCCAGCAGCGCGGCTACCACCAGACATCGCAGCAGGTCATTCACAACGCGATTGAGCAGACGATTGTCGCAGAGCAAGCGGGCTTCAGTACCGCCTGGTACGCCGAGCACCACTTCAACAATTACTCGCTCTCGCCCTCGCCGCTGATGATGATTGCCCATGTGGCCGGCAAGACCCAGCGCATCCGCCTGGGCTCGGGCGTCTGCATCCTGCCGCTGTACCACCCCGCCCGTTTCCTGGCCGAAGTCGGCTTTGTCGATACGGTCTCCAACGGCCGCCTGGAACTGGGCGTCGGTCAGGGTTACCAAGAATTTGAGTTCGAGCGTTTTGGCGTGGACATCAAGCAGTCCTACGAAGTCTTCAACGAGTTCCTGGACCTGATCCCCAAGGGCCTGACCCAGAAAATCTTCGAGCACGATGGCAAGCACCTCAAGGTACAGCCCAGCTCCATCGCGGTGCGCTGTGTGCAAGACCCCATGCCCCCGATCTGGATCACCTCGGGCAACCCCGGAACCCTGGGGCGCGGCATGCGTGAAAACCACAACCTGTTTGTCACCGCGCTGCTCAATGGCAACGACGCCATCCAGCAGACCCGGGACAAGCTCGAACAAGTGGCAGCAGAGAACAACAAGGACCTGGACGAAGACGTCAAATTCGGTTTCCTGCGCTGCGCTTTTGCGTCGGACAAGCCATCCGAGGTGGACAGCTACCTGGACAACGCCCGCTTCCAGCGCCGTATCTCCGAGAGCCTGAAATACCGCCGGGCCCAAAGCGACGACGGCTACATGATCAAGGAAATGCCCTCGCCCACCGACCCGACCTTCGAGCAACTGCGCCAGAACCTGCCGGTGGGCTCGGTGAACCAGGTGATCGACAAGATGCTGGAAGAAATCAGCATCCTCAGGCCCAAGCACATCGCACTGCAGACCCAGCTGGGCGACCTGGACCAAAAAACCATGCTGCGCCAGATCGAGCTGTGGGGCGAGCGGATCATTCCCGCCATCCAGAAGGAAGTCGGCGCCTCCATGGCCGTGGCTGCCTGAGCGGAAGCCGCCCATGCGCGTTCATCTGACCAATGCGGGGGCCATCACCCTGCAGGAACCCGACGTCTTCAAGCGCCTGGACGTGCTGGTGGACCCCCAACCGGCAGCACAGCTGGAGCAGGCCATTGCCCGCATCGGCCGCCGCGAGGATGCCGGCCATGTGCGCCTTGCCCCCTCGGTGCTGCGCTATTTGTCCGGCCATGCCGGCGAGGCCGAGTGGGAAGCTGGCTTTGCCGCGATGCTGGGTTACGCCCAGCGCCAAGGCTGGGTGAACGACCAGGGCGAAGTGCGGGCGCACCTGAGCTTTCAGGAAAGCGACGCGGTGGTGTCGGTTGAGGAATTCAAGGCCGCCATGCGCGCCCTGCCTGCCGGCATCAGCGCTGTGACTACCGGCAGCGGCGATGCGATGGCTGGCATGATCGTCTCCAGCCTGACCTCGGTGTCGGCCGACCCGCCAATGGTGAGCTTCTTCGCGCACCAGTCCTCCTCGCTGTGGGAGCCGCTGCGCGCCAGCGGCCGCTTCGTGGCCAATGTGCTGGGCGAGCAGCACCGCGCCATCATCGACACCTTTGTGCGCGCTCCCCAGGGCCCCGCCCGCTTTGCCACCGGCGATTGGACGACCAGCGCGCACCAGCTGCCCGTGCTGGCGAATGCGGTGGCCAGCATGGAGTGCGACATCGTCTGCACCCAGGCGCTGGGCACGCACCAACTGATCGTGGGCAAGATCCGCAAGACCACCTGTTCGGCGGCCAATCCGGTGGTGCATTTCAATGCCGCCACGCACAGCCTCTCCCCCGCACTGGACTACTGAGACGACATGGCGTCCCCTCATTTGAACCCCACCCCTAACGCAAACCCTTTCAACCCCCAGGCCCTGCAAGGCCGGGTGGCCGTGGTGACCGGCGCCGCCGGCGGCATTGGCGAGGCCATCGTGCAGCGCCTGGCCGCCATGGGCGCCCAGGTCGTCGCGGCCGACATCGGCTTTGGTGCCGAGCCCACCTCGGCAGGCGCGGTGCTGTCGCTGCGCTGCGACATTGGCCAGCCCGATTCGGTCCAGGCCATGGCCGAGGCCGTGCGCACGCGTTTTGGCCGCTGCGATGTGCTGGTCAACAACGCCGCCGTCAGCGCCCCGCCCGCCCCGCTGGAGAGCCTGCCGCTGGAGGTGTGGGACCGCATCTTTCACGTGAACCTGCGCGGCGCCCTGCTGTGCGCGCAGGCCCTGGTGCCCATGATGCTGGCGCAGAGCAGCGGCAGCATCGTGAACATCACCTCGATTGCCGCCCAATCGCCCACCCGCGTGGGCGCCTACGGCCCAGCCAAAGCCGGCCTGCTGGGTCTGACCCGGCAGATGGCGGTGGAATGGGGCCCGCGCGGCCTGCGCGCCAACGCCGTGAGTCCGGGCATGGTGCGCACACCGCTGTCCGAAGTGCATTACCGCGACGAGGCCGTGCTGCACAAACGCACCTCCCGCATCCCGGCCCGCCGCCTGGGGCTGCCGGACGACATCGCCAACGCGGTGGCCTTCCTGGCAAGCGATGGCGCCAGCTACCTCAACGGGCAGGAGCTGGTCGTCGATGGCGGCTTCCTACAAGCATCTCTGGCCAATCTGTACTGAGCGCCACCGGCCCTGGCCACAGGGTCGATTGCATCAAACTTCATAGCACACACCGCTGGTATTCATTGGCCTGAAGGCCAAAAAGACATCAAACCCGTCCGGATGCCTTTGACCTCCTGGCTCAGGATGGCGGATGGAGCAGGTCCAGGGCGGCCCCAAAATCAAAGGCGTGGATGGCCTGGGTGAAAGCGCGGTAGCGGCTGCCAAGGCCCACCCGCAGCAGATCGCGCTGCGCGTCCACAAGCTCCAGGCTGTCGGCGTCGCCGTTGTCCAGTAGGTCACTCAGTTGTGCGCACAGGGCGGTCCATTCGGCCCGGGTGGCTGCGTCCATGGGCGCGGCCTCAGCGGCGTCAGGGGCCTCGTCCTTGGGGCTGGCAGCGTCCAGCACGGGGGCCAGACCGTCCAGCAGCTCACGCAGCGCCTGGGCCAGGGGGGCTTGCAGCGCCTGCAGGGCCGGCAAGGGTTCCCGGCGGCGCACTGCGGCTTCCAGCGCCAGCGCCAAATCCCGCAGCGGCATGGCGCCGACCTGGGCAGCTACGCCTTTGGTGGTGTGGACCAGGCGCTCGGCATCCGCCCACTGGCTGGCGGCGATGGCGTCGGCCAGCTGTTCGGGGGCGTTGGCCTGGCTGGCCGCAAAGCGCTGCAGCAACTGCAGGTACAGGGCTTCGCGGCCCAGGGACTGCTGCAAGCCCAGGTCCACGTCCAGTCCAGGGATGTGGCGCAGCAGCGCCAGGAGGCCGCCGGACGCTGGCGCCTCGGGCGCGGCAGCCCCCGCCGCTCCGCTCACTGCGCCGGCCCCGGTCGTGCCGGCCACGGGCCCCACCGGGGGAACGACCTGCAATTGGGGCACCCATTGCAGCAGTTTCTGGCGCAGCTGCTCTGGGTCGATGGGCTTGGGCAGGTGGTCGTTCATGCCAGCGTCCAGACAGTGCTGGCGGTCGCTGGCCATGGCGTTGGCGGTCATCGCGATGATGGGCAAGTGCGCCCAGGCGGGCTGCCGGCGGATTTCGCGGGTGGCCGTCAGGCCGTCCATCACGGGCATCTGCATGTCCATCAGCACCACGTCGTAGGGCTGGCTGCGCAGCTTGTCCAGGGCCTGCTGCCCGTCTTCGGCCAGGTCGGCGGGCAGGCCCAGGCTGCGCAGCAGCTCCAGCGCCACCTCCTGGTTGAGCGGGTTGTCCTCGACCAGTAGCACACGGGCGCCGGTGAGCGTGGCGCCGGGAAGCATGGCCACGGGGGCGTCGCTGTCGGGGGCAGCCGCCTCCAGGGCACCCAGTTTCAGGGGGGCTGTGAACCAGAAGGTGGAGCCCTGGCCAGGGGTGCTGTCCACCCCCACCTCGCCGCCCATCAGCTGCACCAGCCGTTTGGAAATGGCCAGGCCCAGCCCCGTGCCGCCGTATTTGCGGGTGGTGGAAGTGTCGGCCTGCTGAAAGCTCTGGAACAGGCGCTCGCGCTGGTCCGGGGTGATGCCAATGCCCGTGTCGTGCACCGCAAAGTGCAGCACCACGGCGTCGGCGCTGCGTGAGGCCACCCGCACCTGCAGGGTGATGCTGCCGTGCTCGGTGAACTTGACGGCATTGTTGGCGTAGTTGATCAGCACCTGGCCAATGCGCAAGGGGTCGCCCAGCAGCTGGGGGGGCACATCGGGGGCGGTGTCCACCGCCAGCGCCAGCCCCTTGCTAGCCGCCTTGCCGGCGATCACGGTGCGCACGTTGTCCAGCACCCGCTCCAGCGTGAAGGGAATCTGTTCGACGCTGAGCTTGTTGGCCTCGATCTTGGAGAAGTCCAGGATGTCGTTGAGGATGCCCAGCAGGTGCTGGCTGGAGGTGTGGATTTTTTCCAGGTAGTCGCGCTGGCGGGGCGTGAGCTCGGTCTGCAGCGCCAGGTAGGTCATGCCGATCACCGCATTCATGGGCGTGCGGATTTCGTGGCTCATGTTGGCCAGGAAGTCGGACTTGGCCTGCGCGGCCTCCTCGGCGAGGCGGCGGGCTTTTTCGATGGCGGCCAGCGCGGCCTTTTCGGCGGTGATGTCCTCCACCAGGCTGACCAAGCCCTTTTCGGGGCGACCCGGCTCGATGGCGTTGACCGAGATACGTATCCACAACGTGCTCCCGTCCTTGCGGCGGGCCTGCTCTTCGCCGGTATAGATTTGGCCCAGGCGGGTGGCCTCGGCGATCGCGAGGGCTGCTTTGTCCCAGTCTTCAGGATTGGCGTGGAGCACGCTGGTGCTTTGGCCAGGCAAGCTGTACGGGGGGTAGCCCAGCAGGGCTTCCAGGCGGCGGTTGCACTGCACGATGCGCCGATCATGCACCAGCAGGATGCCGGCGCTGGTGGTGTCCAGAATGGTCTGCAGCTGCTCGTTGGTTTCCTCCAGCTCGGCGCTGGTGGCGGCCAGCTCGGCGGTGCGCGTGGCCACGCGGGCTTCCAGTTCGGCCTGGTAGGCGGCCACTTCGCGTTCGGCCTGTTTCTGGGCACTGAGGTCGTGCCAGATCAACTGCACGATGGGACGCCCCTCGTAGCGCATCACGGTCACGATCACCTGGGCCGGAAAGCATTCGCCATTAGCGCGCTGGTGCTCCCACTCAAAGAGGAGGGAGCCCCGCTCCAGGGCCTCGCTGACACAAGCCTCGGCCTTGACCGCAGAAAGCTGCCCGTCTGGCTGCGTGCGGGGGGAGAACTCCTCAGGGCTCTTGCCCAAGATGTCCTCCGACCGCACGATCCCCAGCGCGTCCAGCGCCGCCTTGTTGGCCGCAAGGATGCGCCGGTTCTCCACAATCAGCATGGGCTGGGGGGTGTTTTCAAACAGCTGGCGGTGCCGGGCTTCGCTGTCGCGCAACTGGGCCTCCACGGTCCGACGCTGGTAGGTCTGCACCAAGCGCTGGGCCACGGCGGCGAGCAATTCGCGCTCCTCGGGCAGAAAGTTGGTTTTGCGGCCCAAGCGGTACATCACCGCCACCTTGGCGTACACCCCGTTTACCGGGATCGCTTCCGTCAGCGAGTCTCCCCCCGGGCCGCTGGGGCCTGCGCGATAGACGACGTTGTCCCATTGGATTTCCGCGATCACATCCCGGTGCGAGAGCCAGCCGCCAGGCAGCGCATCGACCACCGCCTGCAGCAAGACGGGCCAGGGCTGGTCCAGGTCTTCGGTCAGGCGAAACACGGTGTAGAGGCAGCGCTGCTCCTTTACCCGCTCGGCCAGGGTGCGGCGCACGCGCAGCAACCAGGCCAGCAACAGCAGCGCCGCCGCCAGCAGGCTCAGGACGATCACCGCCGAGTGGCGCACCCAGGGCGGCAAGGGGGCTTCCAGCGGGCGCCCGAACCACTTGACCTCCAGGGCCAGCAAGTCCCTGGAGCTCAGCTCGCGAAAGCCGGCCTCGATGGTCCGCAGCAGGTCCCCTTCCTCCCGGGGAACGGCCCAGCGCAACTGCGCCCGGTACATGGGCGGGGTATGACGAAAGCGGTTGTGCAGACCGCGCTCGGCCAGCAGGTACTCGCCTTCGCGCAGGCCCATGCAGAAGACCGACACTTCGTTACGCTGCACGGCGTCGGCCAAGGCGGCATCGTTGCTGTAGCGCTTGAGCTGGGTGCTGCCCGCCGTGCGCAGGTGGTCCACGCATGGGTCGCCTTGCGCGACGCCCACCGTGAAGTCTCGGCTGGTGCCGGCATCGACAATGCCCGACAGCTTTTGGTCATAAAACAGCACGATGTCCAGCTCGTTGTAAGACTCGCTGAGCAGGTAGCTCCCCCCCTCGGGCAGGCGGGTGACCGCCTCCAGCACCTCGCCATTGCCTTGGGCCATGTGGCGCTGGGCGGCTTCCCAGTCCATGCCGATCAGCTCGACGGGAATGCCCGTCTTGGCCTGCCAGAGCAGCCAGCGGTCAGGGATCACGCCTTTCAATTCGCCACGGGCATCACGCAGGGAGAACGGGGGCAGGTTGTCGTCCAGCAGCACGCGCAGGGGCTTGCGCGGCGCGGTCGGCTCCGGCGCGGTCGGCACTTGGGCCTGGGCGCCCTGCAGGCACAGGGCCAGCAAGCCCGCGAAGATGGCCTGGAGAATCAGTTTCACCTTGTCCCTTGTGTGATGGACCTACATTTGTATCAAATTTGTATCTGAGCTCTGCGCAAACCGCCCGCTCCCCGCACAATCGGGCTTCTTTTTTGCCTGGACCGACCAAGGAGCCCCCCGCCATGCGCATTGACCAACTCGACCACCTGGTGCTCACCGTGCGCGACCTGGACGCGACCCTGGCGTTTTATACCCGGGTACTGGGCATGGAGGCAGTCACCTTTGCGGGCGGCCGCCGGGCCTTGGCGTTTGGCGCACAAAAAATCAACCTCCATGTACAGGGCAAAGAGTTCGAGCCCAAGGCCGATCACCCCACCCCGGGCTCAGCCGACCTGTGCTTTCTGACCCATGTGCCCTTGGAAGAGGTGCAACGCCATCTGACCGCCTGCGGGGTGCCCGTCATCGAAGGTCCTGTCCAGCGCACAGGCGCTCAGGGGCCCATTCTCTCCATCTATGTGCGCGACCCGGACCAGAACCTGATCGAAGTGGCCAACCGGCTGACGGAGTAAGCCCGCCATGCTATTGACCAAGCAGCCACCGTGGCGCGTGTTGCTGGTGCTGGTCGGGGCCAGCGTTCTGGCCGCCGCCGCCAGCTGGCACCAGGTGCGCCAAACCAACGCCACCTTGCTGGCGGACCGTTTCCAGTACATGGCCGAGAAGCACGCGAGCACCCTGATGCGTGGCATGGCCTTGTACGAATACGGTCTGCGCGGCATGCGCGGCAGCATCGTGACGGTGGGTCCGGACGCATTCCAGTTCCAGCACTTCACGCAGTACATCGCCAGCCGGGACCTGGCCAAGGAGTTTCCGGGCGCCCGTGGCGTGGGCGTCATTCGCAAGGTGCCGCGCGAGGACACTGCCGCCTTCATCGCCCGCACCCGCGCCGAGGGCTCGGCCACCGACTTCCACCTGAAAGAACTGGCCCCCCACGACCATCCGGAGCGCTTCATCATCCAGTACATCGCGCCCTGGGAGACCAATTACCAAGCGGCGGGGCTGGACGTGGCGTCGGAACCCCACCGGTACGAAGCCGCCATCTCTGCCGCGCAAACCAACCGCGCCACCCTGTCGCGGCCCGTCACCATCGTGCAGGCGGAGAACACGCAGGGCACGGCGTTCTTGCTGGCGCTGCCCGTGTACCGCCCGGGCCTGCCCCTGGACACGCCCCAGGAACGCTGGCAGGCCACGGCGGGCTGGGCCTACATGCCGTTGCTGATCGAGGACATCCTGCGGGACCTGGATTTCCACAACGAGGAATTCACGCTGACCCTGTCCATGGACGACCCACAGGGCAAAGACCAGGTCTTCTACCGGTCCCTGTCTGCCGAGGCGGAGTCAGCCATGGCCATGCCCGTGGTGCAGCACAGCGTGCGGCAGGAACTGTTTGGCCGCCACTTGACGGCAAGTTTCCAGGCCACGCCCAAGTTTGTGGAGCAACTCCACCTTGAATCGCCGAACCGCCGGGGGCTGATCGTGCTGGTCGCCGGGCTGCTGGGCTCGGTACTGGTGCACATCCTGCTGCTGCAGGCCAAGCGCAACGCCCAGGCGCGCCTGGTGCGCGAACACATGGCGCAGCTGGTGGAGGATGCGGGCGATGCCATCGTCTCCAAGGACCTGCAGGGCGTGATCACCTCGTGGAACCCCGCCGCCGAGCGGATTTTTGGCTTTCGCGCCACCGAAATGCTGGGGCGCTCGGTCTATGAGCAGCTGGTCCCGGACAGCAAGGCCGAAGAGGAACGGGCCGTTCTGCATGCGATCGCGCACAAAGAGACCGTACCGCCCTTCGATACGCTGCGCCGGCACCGGAATGGCCACCTGATCGAGGTGGGCGTGACCATCGCCCCCTTGCACGACGAGGACGGCCAGGTGGTGGGCGTGGCCAGCACGATGCGCGACATTTCGGAACGCCGCGGCTTCATTCGCCAGCTGGAAGCGCTGATCACGGACATGAAGATGGCCGTGGAGCTGGCCCAGATCGGCGTCTGGTCTTGGAAGATGAACGGCTCCACCATCGAATTCGACGCCCAGATGCGCCGTTTTTATGGCCTGAACACGCAAGACAGCCCCCTGTCGATGGAACAGGTGCTGGAGCGTGCGCATCCAGACGACCATGCCCCGTTGCAACAGCGCTTCCTGGCCCTGCTCAAAGAGGGCGAGCGCTTTGCATACACCCACCGCAACATTCAGCCCGACGGCACGGTGAAGTCCCTGCAAACCATCGCCATGCGGGAGCTGGACGCCGATGGCAAAACCATCCGGGTACGCGGCATCACCCGGGATGTCACGGCCGAACGGCTGGCAGCGCAATCCCTGGAAGAGCAACGGGCCCGACTGGAAGTCCTGGTGCGGGAACGCACGGCCGAGCTGTCCCAGGCGGTGGAGGAAGCCTCGCGTGCCAACCAGGCCAAGTCGCAATTCCTCACCAGCATGAGCCACGAGCTGCGCACGCCGCTCAATGCCATCCTGGGGTTTGGCCAGCTGCTGGCGTCCGACCCGGAGCTCAACGAGGACCAGCGCGAGAACACCGACGAAATCCTGAAAGCCGCCCGGCATTTGCTGGGCCTGATCAATGAGGTGCTGGACCTGGCCAAGATTGAGGCCGGTGGCCTGCAGCTGTCCATGGAACCCGTGGAAATGCAAGCCCTGGTCAAGGAATGCCTGGCCCTGGTGCAGCCCATGGCCATCAACCACCGCGTGGTCCTGGTGGCGAATCCCACGGAGCCGACGGAATCCACAGAGGCAAGCGCCAACGTCATGGCGGATCGGGTGCGCATGCGCCAGGTGCTGCTCAACCTCTTGTCCAATGCCATCAAATACAACCGTCCCGACGGGCAAGTGGTGGTGCGCCTGAACGCTTCCTCCCAGACAGGGCGGGTGCGTGTGGCCGTGCGGGACACCGGCCTGGGCATTCCAGCAGCCATGCAGCCGCACCTGTTCGAACCCTTCCAGCGCGCGGGCCGGGAAGCCACGGGGATCGAGGGCACGGGCGTGGGCCTGTGCATCACCAAGCAGCTGGTCGAGCGCATGCAGGGGGCGATGGGCTTTAGCAGCCGCGAGGGCGAGGGCTCGGAGTTCTGGATCGAATTGCCCGCCGCCAACGCCGGGGAAACCCCGGTGGAGGGCCTGGACACGACGCCCGCAAACAAGGACCTCGCCCTCACAGCGGAGCCCAAGGTCGTTCTGTGCGTGGACGACAACCCCGCCAACCTGCGGCTGATCACCCGCATTCTGCGGCCCATGGCGGGCGTCACCGTGCTGTCGGCCCCCACGCCGGCGCTGGGGCTGGAACTGGCCGAGGCCCACCAACCCGACCTGATCCTGCTGGACATCAACATGCCGGACCTGGACGGCTACGAGGTGCTGCACCGCATCCGCCGCAAGCCGGCACTGGCGGATACCCCCGTCATGGCCGTGACCGCCAACGCCATGCAGCGGGACATCGAGCGCGGCCTGGCCGCCGGTTTTGCCGCCTATGTGACCAAGCCACTGAACATGGACAATTTCCTGGAGACCGTGCACCGCTTGCTGGAACAGACGCCCCGATCGTCGCAAAAACCCACACAATGAAGCCACCGCCGGGTGGGTCACCCTACCCCGGTACCTGGCGGCTTTTTGGTGTCTTTCTGAACGATCGGAGGCTTGCATGCGAACCTGGAAACCCCTGCTCACCGGCCTGGCCCTGGGCCTTGCCAGCACCCTGGGCGCCCATGCCCAGTCCATCGTGGCCTCGGCCCGCATCGCGCTGTATGCCGGCCCCGCCGACAACTTCCCGGTGGTCATCGTGCTGAACACCGGCGCCCCGCTGCAGCTGCACGGCTGTCTGTCCAGCTACCAATGGTGCGATGTGAGCGCCGGCCCCTACCGCGGCTGGGCCCCTGGCGGCTATCTGCTGCACCACCACGACGGCCACGCCGTGCCGGTGTTCCCGATGGGCGCCAGCATCGGCATCCGCCTGCTGGACTTCAACCTGTTCGCCTACTGGGACGACCACTACCGCGACCGCCGCTGGTACCCCGAGCGCCAGGATTGGCTGCGCCGCCTGCCACCGCCGCCCGCAGCGCACGCCCCCCTCCCCCCTGGCCTGCGCCCGGACCACCGCGTCGTGCCGCCCCCGGGGCATCTGCACCCGGCGCCGCCACCCCATGCCCGCCCCGCACCAGCACGGCCACATCCGGTGCACCCCGCGCATCCGGCACATCCCGTTCACCCGGATCGGCCCGGCCCTGGCGGGGAAGGACGGCATCCGCACGGGCGGTGAGGGCCAGCCATGTTCAGCACCCACCGCCACGCCCGCTGCCAGGCCCTGCTGAACACGCTACCGCCCCATGACGGCCCCCAGCCGGGCAAAACCATGCGGGAGCTGCTGGCCTTGCTGGACCGCCATTACCGGGACTGCGCCAGCGAGGCCGCGCGGGTACGGGCCATTCAAAACGACCTGAAAGCGCTGCGCGCTGCCGACGAGATCGTGTGTAACCCCACGCGGGGTGATCGCACCACCTTGCGCTACCGGCGGGCGCCCCAGGACGCTGCACCGACCGGGGCCGTCAACATCGACCACCTGTACGAAGACCTCATCGACCGGGGCATTTCACCCGCGATGGCGCAGGAGTTTGTGCAGCGGGTGCAAGGCCCGCGTGCCTCGTACTACGACCTGCCGCCCGAGCAGTTTGTGGCCGTGTCCGACAGCGTGCGCTTGCAGCCCAAACAGCCGCCCGATGCCACCGTGCAGGGCGAAATCCTGCAGGCGCTGCAGCAAGGGCGGGTCTTGAAAGCCTCGTACCGCAAACCCGACACCCAGCAGGCCGAAGAACGGTTTTTGCACCCCCTGGGCGTGTTGCTGCGCGGGCCGCAGCACTACCTGATCGCCTACGACGATAAAGAACTGGGGCAGACGCCACCGCAGGAAAAAATGTTCCTCATCCAGCGCATGGAGGATGTGGCGGTGCTGCCAAACCGGCCCAGCCAGTTGCCCCCCGGCGCCAGCCTGCCCCAACTGATGCGCGACAAGGGGCTGGCCGACTTTGTCCACCAGCCCCGACTGGTGACGCTGAAACTGCGGATCTGGGACTACGTCATCCCCCTGCTGGAACACAACCAGATCGCGCCCAACCAGACCTTTCGGCGCGCGGCCAACGGCGAAAGCGCCACCGTCACCGCCAAGGTCATGCCTTCCGGCACGTTGTACCGCTGGCTGCTGGGCTTTGGTGACAAGGTCGAGGTGCTGAAACCCGACAGCCTACGCCGCGCCATCGCCTGGCAGGCGTACAGCGCGACGGAGCATTACGAAGACATTTATGAGGAAGCGGGAGAGGTTGGGGAAGACGAGGTCTGATGAAAACCCCGCCAGCTCATCTGGCAGGGTCTCATTCATCAGCCCACCCTTTCACGCAATCAACCGCACCCGCCACATCCCGCTCCAGCCGTTTTCCTGCCAGCAACCCTCAATAATTTCGGCATCGGGTGCGCGGCGCATTAGGGCACGGCCATCGACGTCTGGAGCGCGTAATTCGTAGTGGCCGCCGCCCAGGTCTTTGCCTTGGTAATTGACCCAGCCGCGATCCCCCTTATAAGAAATCACCATTTCATCGCCATCGATGCGGACTTGGTAACCGGGGTCTTTCAACTCAGGCGCATCGTCATGGTAGTAAATATCGGCAGTGCAGTTTTTCCAAAGTGCCATAGGGTTTCTCCTGAGATTTACATCAGCCGGACAGCAGGCTGGTCGTTGAGAAAATCCACGAGGGGATGGTCGGTTTCGGGAAACCGGCCCATCGTGGCGGTGAACAGGGTGCGGTGTTTGCGGGCCCGGCGCAGGTGCAAAAGCTGCAGCAGCGCATCGGCCACCACGGGCTGGGGCAGCAGGCGGTCCACGTCGTCGATGGCCAGCAGCTCGGCCTGGGCGTGGCGCTGGAGCACCTGGGGCAAATCGCGGTAATGCAGCCCCTCCATGACCTGCTCGGCGCATTGCACGGCGCTCATGCAGGCCACGCGGCGGATGGTTTCGTTCTGCCGCGCGAAATCGGCCAGCGCGTGCAGCAAATGGGTTTTGCCGGTCTGCGGGCGGCCGGCAATCGTCAAGGCATCGGAGCCGGCGACCAGGGTGCTGACAAAGCGGATGCCAGCAGCGCGCGCCACTTGGTTGCGCGGGTGGGGAACAAAGCGGGCGAGCGTCAGGGCACGGTGGGGACGAAACAGCATGGGAAGCCTCCTGGGTCGTTGCAGGGAGGACGCCATTACAGCCCCTCAGGACGAAAACCTGTTTCGTCCTGGCGCAGCACACTGCGATGACTGTCAGCACTTCCAGGAATGCGCCCCATGCAAGCACGCCCCTCCTTCCTCCAAATTTCCAAACAACCCGAGGCCTTGCGCCAAACCGCCGGTGGGGCAGGCCAGCAGGCCTACCAGCCGCTGCTGGGGCTGTGGCTGATCGACCTGGCGCTGGCGGGGCGCTGGGTGGAATCGCCACCGTCGGGCTCGCTGCGCGGCACGTTTTGCGATGACGATTTTTTGCGTGTGACCGGCCTGAAAGGCGTGCGCAAGCTGCTGTCTGGCGAGGAGGACGACGACGAGGAACTGCGCCAGCTCGACCGCTGGCTGGCGGCGCTGGATGTGGATGAAGACGACGAAGATGTGCCGCTGCTGCCCAAGGCCTGCCATGCCGCCAAGCGCGGCAAGCCAGCGGAAAAAGTCCAGCAGGCCCTGTCACAGCTGCTGCTTCAGCGGCGCAAGGCCCTGCTGAAAAAACCCATGGACTTCAGCCTGCCGCTGTTCCAGAACATCGAGCGCGCGGGACGGCTGCTGTCGCTGAACGATGCCGAGCGGGCGGTGTTGGCCTTTGCCGCGTGTGTCAGCTGCTTTCAGGATTTCCACGATGCCCTCATGGCCCAGCAAATCCGCGTCAGCACGGGGCAGCTGGCGGAGTGGGTGTCCACCCTGAGCGGCCAGCCGCTGGCCGAAGTCCGCAAGGCGCTGCAGCGCCAGAGCGTGTTGATGACGGCAGGCATCGTCAAGCTGGAGCGCAACGAGGCGGACCTGGAAGACAAGCTCCAGCTCACCCGGGGGCTGCGCGATGTGATCCTGGAGCCGCTGCACAGCGACGAGGACCTGGGCGCCCGGCTGCTGCGCCAGCCCACGCCCGCCACGCTGTCGCTGGAGGCCTTTCCGCACCTGGCGCAAGACATTGCCCTGCTGCGCGACTACCTGCGCCATGTGCTGCGCGCCGGGGTGCGCGGCAGCAATGTGCTGCTGTACGGCCCGCCTGGCTACGGCAAAACCGAACTGGCCGAGGCCCTGGCCGCCGACCTGGGCGTGACGCTGTACGAGATTGCCCATGCCGATGAGGACGGCGACCCCATCGACGGCGAACAGCGGCTACAGAACTTCAACTTCTGCCAGCACGCACTGCGGGGCAAACCCCAGGTGGCGCTGCTGTTCGACGAGATGGAAGATATGCTGTCCGGCGACAGCGGGCCCACGAGTCTCTTTGGGGTGTGATGATTTTGACCCAAAAATCAGCTCTAAGCCAATAAATACCAGCGGTATTAGCTCTTAATTTAGGAGCAAAATTAAGCCTAACAGCACCTACGCCAGCAGCAGATTGGAAAACGGATGCTGGTTTTTCCAGCGGTACGCATGAAAGTCGCGCCAGGCGCCGGAGTCCACCAAGATCATGGCTGCACCCCCACCTTGGCCGAAAAGTCCAGCCGCCCCTTGTAATGCGTGGCCCACTGATCGTCCGTATCGATACAACCGACAAATCCGGCCTCGGTCAAGGCCTGGAACAAGGGGGAATCTCCCGCGTCGGCCGAGTCGCGCTCGGGCTGCAGCACGGTGCGTGGCAGGCCGCGACGCTGTTTGACGAACTGGACGAAGTCCAGCACTTCCGCCTGCAGATTGACGGGCAGCGCGGCCACTTCGGATTGAATCTGGCTCAAGGTGTTCATCGCAGAATCCCTTTCTTTTCAGTCGCTGTTTCAGTCGAAACCGAATCATCCACTCCTCTACCCCAAGCCTACTTGCCCGCCCCAGCTGGCGGGGAAGGCTCGGTCCAGAGCGTGGCGCGGTCGCGGCCGGATTTTTTGGATTGGTAGAGGGCGGCGTCGGCCTGCTCGAACAGCTGGGCGATGCCTTGCTCCGCTGCGCTGTTTTCGGGATAGACGCAGGCGGCGCCTACGCTGATGGTGACGCAGTGGCTGACCGGGCTGGTCTGGTGCTCCAGCCCCAGCGCGCGGACGGTGGCGCACAGGCGCTGGGCGGTGGCCTGGGCCTGGGCGCTGTCGGCTTCGGGCAGCAGCACGGCAAATTCCTCGCCGCCGTAGCGGGCCACCAGTTCGCCCTGGCGCTGGATGGCGGTGGCCAGGGCCTGGGCCACCTGTTGCAGGCAATGGTCACCGCCGACATGGCCGTAGTGGTCGTTGTAGGCCTTGAAGTGGTCGATGTCGATCATCAACAGGGCCAGCGGGCGGCGGCGCTCCTGCGCCTGGGCCCAGGCGGCTTGCAGCGCTTCGTCCAGCGCGCGGCGGTTGGCCACCTGGGTCAGGGGGTCCATGCGCACCTGGGCTTCCAGTGTGTGGCGGTAACGGTCGAGCTGCTCTTCGGACTGGCGCCGCTCGGTGATGTCCTGCACCGTGCCGGCCATGCGGAGGATCTTTTTGTGAGGGTCGATGCTGTATTCGCCCCAGACCTGGACCCAGCGCTCCTGCTGGTCGCTGCTGCGCAGGATGCGGTACTGGATGTGCAGGGGCGTGCGCTGCTCCATGGCCTGGCGGTGGGCCTCGATGACCGCCTTGCGCTCCTCGGGGTGCAGCATGGCCACCCACTGCTTGAGCGGCACACGCGCCTGGGACGGCAGCCCGAAAAGCTCGCAGGCCATGCTGGACATGAAGAATTCTTCGATTTGGGTGTCGTAGGCAAAGTAGCCCACATGGGCCAATGCCAGTCAGTTAAGCCCCTGCAGGGCTAAAGACGGCTAAAAAGGGAA
>CAZQXQ010000005.1:0-40628 GCA_964597235.1 uncultured Burkholderiaceae bacterium
TCGGTTCGATCACCTCCATCCAGGCCGTGTACGTGCCAGCGGATGACTTGACCGATCCTTCGCCCGCCACCACCTTCGCCCACTTGGATTCCACCGTGGTGCTGTCGCGTGACATCGCTTCGTTGGGTATTTACCCTGCGGTCGATCCGCTGGACTCCACCAGCCGTCAGCTGGACCCCCAAGTGGTTGGTGAAGAGCACTACCACGTGGCCCGTTCGGTGCAAGGCACCCTGCAGCGCTACAAGGAACTGCGCGACATCATCGCCATTCTGGGCATGGACGAACTGGCCCCAGAAGACAAACTGGCCGTGGCCCGCGCCCGGAAAATCCAGCGTTTCCTGTCCCAGCCCTTCCACGTTGCGGAAGTGTTCACCGGTTCCCCTGGCAAGTACGTGCCGCTGTCTGAAACCATCCGTGGTTTCAAGATGATCGTCAACGGTGAGTGTGATCACCTGCCTGAGCAGGCCTTCTACATGGTTGGAACGATCGACGAAGCCTTCGAAAAAGCGAAGAAGCTTGCTGCTTGATTGCCGTTTGGCACGGCCCACCTGATCGGTGAGCCGTGCAGAGCAAGCCACTTTTCGTTTTTCTCAAGGAATCACCATGAACACCATTCATGTCGACGTGGTCAGCGCCGAAGAGTCCATTTTTTCGGGTGAAGCCCGTTTTGTGGCCCTTCCTGGTGAAGCGGGTGAACTGGGGATTTATCCCCGCCACACCCCCCTGATCACCCGAATCAAGCCCGGTTCGGTGCGTATTGAAACCGCAGACGGTGGCGAAGAATTCGTCTTCGTTGCGGGCGGCATCCTCGAAGTTCAGCCCAATTGCGTGACCGTTCTGTCGGACACCGCCATCCGCGGCAAAGACCTGGATGATGAAAAAGCCAATGCGGCCAAGCAGGCTGCCGAAGAAGCTCTCCGCAACGCCAAGAGCGACATCGACTTAGCCCGTGCCCAATCTGAACTGGCGGTCATGGCTGCCCAGATTGCTGCATTGCGCAAGTACCGCCAGAAAAAGTAAGCGCTCCATAGCTGCTTCCACAAGCAAAAAGCCCGGTGTTCCCGGGCTTTTTTACGGAGTTCGCATCAGGAAACTCCACGGCGGTATCTGGTGATTTAGAAAGAGTGTGGATGTATTTCTCTGTAACTCCACACTGGCGCGGCTGGCGGGGATCGAACCCACGACCCTTGGCTTCGGAGGCCAATACGTCATCGGCTTCACCTGTTCTGATGTGCTCGCTCAGTGAGCTAAGTTGTTGAAAAGTAAGGGGTAAGCGTTCTATCCCGTTTGTTTGTGTTCGTGGTCACTTGTTCCTAGAATGTCACCAGACTGTCACCAGCCCCGCCGTGACAGGAAAGACAAGGAACCGCCATGGCCACACGCACCGCAAAGCCGACCCACCAATTCGCTGACCTAGAGCCCGGGAAGTTCCGCACCGTCTCCAAGGTGCTGGGAGCTGACGACAAGAACGCCGGATCGTTGGAGGCGCGCCGCCTGGCTGATGGCAGTGTGCGGTTCTACTGGCGCATGACCCGCAACGGTAAGGCTGACCGCATCGCTATCGGCCAATATGACCCGAGCGCCCCGCCGATGAAGCTGGAACCCACGGAGGCTGGCTATTCGGTGACTGCCGCCCAGGCCGCCGCACACCGCCTGGCCGCCGCTGACGCCGCTGCCCGTAAGGATGGATTCGATGGTGGGCTTCGGGCAAAGCAGGAAGCCGACGCTGCCGCCGCCCAGGCAGAGCGTGACGCCGCTGCCCAGGCGCTGGAACAGGCCCGCAAGGCTGCAGAGCTGGCCGCTAAGTTCACATTGCTGGCGCTGGTCAACGACTACGCCCAGCACCTGCAGGACCAGGGCAAGCCCACCGCCGTGGAGGTGCGCAGTCTTATCCGGCGCCACATTGCCCCATCGTCGAGAGCGCAACTGCCCGCGCACAAAGTTACGCCGCAAGACCTGGCCGACCTGCTGCGCGCCGTCAACGACAAGGGCCTGGCCAGGACCCGAGAGCGTGTTCGGACGACCTTGCACCGTGCTTTTGAGCTGGCGGTTACCGCCCCCCTCAGCGACGCCGTGCCCTTGGGTTTCAAGGACTTCGCTTGCACGATCAACCCAGCCAAAGCCGTGCCCAGGCTACAAGGCGTGGTGGCCGACAAGAACCCGCTGTCGCTGGCCGAGCTGCGCACCTACTGGGGGATCATCAAGACCATCCCCGGGCTCAAGGGGGCCGTACTGCGTGCCCACCTCTTGCTGGGAGGACAGCGCCCCCGCCAGCTCTGCGCCGCCCGTCGGGAGAACCTGACCGATCACACCCTGACCCTGATTGATACCAAGGGCCGCCGCCTGCTGGGCCAGCCGCCCAGGCGTGTGGTGCTGCCGCTGCCCGACCAGGTGGTGGCTGATCTGGCAGAGCTGCCGCCCGGCGGCGGTTGGACGTTTTCCACCGATGGCGGGAAGTCCCACCTTACCGACCACGCACTGGCAGGCTGGGCGAAGGACGCTGTCGGGGATCGCATCCCAGGGTTCACGATCAAGCGCATCCGGTCCGCCGTGGAAACACACCTGGCAGGCGCGAAGGTGTCTGGCGACATCCGGGGCCGCCTGCAGAGCCACGGCATTGGAGGGGTGCAGGATCGCCACTACAACGATCACGACTACCTGGGCGAACTGGCCGAAGCCCTGCAGGTGCTGGCCGATCTGCTGGAGGGCCGCCGCCAGGCTACGGTGCTGCCGTTCCGTCGGGCTGCTTGAACCAGGCGAGCAGCTCTTGGGTGTCGTACAAAGTGCAGCGCGACGACAGGCGACGCGGGCGTGGGAAGCCCGGGTCAGTGACCACCAGGTGATGTAATTTGGTACGCCCAATGCCGAAGTGCTCACACACCTGGCGGGGGCGCATTTTGACGGGGAGAGGGGCGTTTGCTGGCTGGGTCATTTGAATGGCCTCTTGTTGTTTTCAGTGCCGCAAGTTTATCGAGCATTCCGCAATAGCGCACTCACACGGAAAACGCCGGTATCATTCCGGCCCATGACAACGCAATGTTGTCTGAGCTTTTTTCGGCCACGTTGGCCGAGCTCTTAGATGTGAACCATGCCGCCCACGATGCGGTGACCAGCGCCAGCCCGGCATCCCGTCGGAGGCGCTTTTCTACGCCCGCAAGGGCCGAAAAGGTTTACCTAAGATGCAAGCAATCAATACCGCCGCCGCCATGGTGGCCCCTTCGGAGTTTCAGGCATGGGCCGCTATTGTCCGTGCCACTGCGCCAGCTCGCTTTGCCGCGCTGGTAGATCGCTGCAATACATCCGGGCCGCTGCGTGCCCACGGTCACGGCATCGATGGCTTCGATGTGGCCGTCGAGGCCGCACGCTGGGGCCGCTGGCAGGTGCTGCACCGATTGGCGGAGGCCGGGGCAGAGCTGGGCCACGCTTGGAGCTGTGACGTTACGGGCGACCCCATCAACTTGCTGGGCGTGGTGCTGGGCGCGTACCACGACCAGGTCGAGGCCGATCTGATGTGCCCCGATCTGCGCCGCGATTTTGTGCGCACCGTGGCTGTGCTGGGTGACGCCGCTGGCCTGCTGGCGCTGGTGCCCGTGCCCGCCCCGCTGGCTCAAGATTTGGCCGACGACTTGCTGGCCCACTTCGGGGTCGAGCTGCTGATCGTGGAGGGTTGCGACGACTGAAACGTAGGTGGGGGGTTGCCTTTTGTGCGCAAGTGTTCCAGTCTGGACCTGTCTCCAACGCACTGGAACGCAATTTATGGACAAACCCACCCACCACAATTTCAAGAACCAACTGATTGACCAGGTCGAAATTGCTCGCCATCTTCGGGTCTCGCTGCGCACGCTACGCCGCTGGGAGCGTCGGGGCCTGCTGCCAAAGCCGATCCTGTCTCAAGGTGGCGTACACCGCTGGAGCTTGCAGGATTTGCAAGGGCGTTTTGGGGAGGTGTTCGCATGAGCCATGCCCTGAAACGTACTGCGGTGCACCATCTTCGACGCGCCATGAGGGATGCGTTCAAAGCCGTTGACGAACGAGTGAACCTCAGTGCGCCTGCTACCGAGGCAGAGACCGCAACAGAGCCGTGCGGGACCGCGCTCCACACGCTCGCCGAGCTGGCACGGCGCATCAATGCCCCAGGCGGAGGTGGTCGATTGCTGATTGCTCAGATTCGCCCTGCCCAGGAGTTTGTCGAGCGAGTCCGAAGATCGCCTGGCATTGTGGGCCCGGCGACCGCCGCCGCCGTGGACGCGCTGGAGGACGTGTCCACGGCGGCGATGCTGTTCTGGCGTGCGAAGTATGAGAACGGCGAGAAGTTGGACGGCATTGGCGAGCTTAGGGAGAACGCCGCGAATTTGGCGCTCCTGGTTGACTGCATGGGCTTGCACGCCAGAGGCAAGTTCATTTGAAGGATTTTGGCGGGGGCTCTGCCTCTGCCAAAAAGGCGAAAGGCCGTGCCTGGACGGGCACAGCCTTTCATGTGTGTATCAGCAAAAACAAGAAGAACAACATGCTGAAAATTGAATGTGATTTTCCCACGCCTGTGGGAGACAAACAAGACCTGGCCGCCACTGCGCTGGCCTTCACCAGGTTCACCAGCACGGCTGGCCCGTTAACAAAGACATTCACGCTACAGCCTGACGGCACCGTGAAGAAGGAGGCCGCCGCCCAGCTATGGAAGGGACGCGCCGAGCGTGTTGAGGTCCGCACGTTGGAGGAGCTGCGCGATGTGCTCGAAGGCCTGACCGACCGCCAGGCGCTGGGGTGGGGAGTGCCCACCGGTGGCCGCCGTGAGGTGACCATCGCACCAGGCAAGTCAGTGTCTGGTGGTTCTGCGCCGCCCGGTGCTGTTGCCCGCACAAAGCAGGAATTTGAATGGCCGGATGGGCCTGGCGGTTTGATACTGGACCACGACACTGGCCGCGATGGTGGGCCAGCCATGCCCAGCGAGAAGCTGGTCGAGCGGCTGATCGCTGCCATGCCCGAGCTGGCGCAGGCGCCGATGCTGGTGGGGCGATCTGCCAGTGCATCCGTGGTCTGGGAGCACGATGGCAAGCCGGTGGGCGATGCCAACAAGACCCGCATTTACATCCCGGTTTCCAGCGCGAAAAGCATCCCCGCACTGGGCGCGCTGCTGTTCAAGCGGCTGTGGCTGCAGGGGGATGGATGGTTTGATTTAGGTCGGTCGGGCTCGCTGCTGCAACGTTCGCTGGTCGATTCCGCCGTGTGGAGTCCCGAGCGTTTGGACTTCGCCGGGCCTGTCACCGTGGGCGATGGCCTGGCAATCGAGCCGCGTGATTGGCAGGTGCTGAACGGTGACGCCGCCCCGCTGGCTGTTGGGTCTGTTGCGGAGCTGGCGCCCGAGGAGGAGGCCCGCTACCAGGCGTTGGTTGCTGCTGCGCGGGAAGAGCGGAAACCGCAAGCCCAGGCGGTGCGTGCATCGTGGGAGGCGAGCCGCGCCAGTCTTATCAGTGCGAAGACTGGTGCCACATTTGAGGAAGCCCAGGAGCTTGTTCGTTCTGCCCTTGGTGGACACGGTGATGGTGTTTTGCTTGGCGGTTACCTGCTGCGCACGGCATCCGGGGTATTTGTGACCGTGGCCGATGTGCTCGCGGGTGCCCCGCAATATGTGGGCCAGTATTTTTTTGATCCTGTTGAATCCGACGACGGGGACAAGCCCCAGGCCGCCTGGCTGGCTTGTCGCAATGGCCGCCCGAAGCTCTACAGCCACGCCCATGGCGGGCGCTGGTACCACCTCAAGCTGGCACGGATTCGCCTAGAGGTGAAGGGCGGCGACCAGGTGTTTGTGGTGGATGAACTGGTGCGCGCCATGCGTGAAGATGGGCAGTTCTACAACAAGCCCGATGGATCGCTGGCGCTGGTTGACGGTGGGGATACCGTCGGGCTTGATCTGTACGGAGCGAAGTACGAGCTGGGAAAGCTGGTGGCCGCGTACAAGGTCAAGGCTGGCGGGGATCGTGTGCCGACAGACCTCAAGGACGAACCGATCAAGGTGGTTCTGGCGCGTGGCTGCCGCCGCGACCTGCCCACACTGAAAGGCATCATCACCGCACCAACACTGCGCCCCGATGGCACGGTGCTTGACCAGCCCGGCTATGACGCCGCCACGGGCCTGATTCTTCACCTGGACCGCGAAGACCTGCCAACGATCCCAGAGCGCCCGACGGAAGCCGATTTGGAACAGGCGGTGCGCTCGCTGTGGGCCCCATTCCGTGGATTCAAGTGGGCGAATCCGCAACAAGACGCCGCCACGATGTTGGCCGCGCTTTTGACTGCTGTAGCGCGCCCCGTGCTGCCGACTGCGCCAGCATTTGGTTTTGATGCCGCCATGGCCGGGGCAGGCAAAACGCTGCTGGCGCAGTGCGTGGGAGCCCTGGCGAAGGGCAGGCCCCCCGCAGCGACGCCGCCAGCGACAGGTGGGGAGGAGCAGCGCAAACGATTTTTGTCCACGCTGCGCAACGACCCCGCCAGCATCATCGTCTGGGACAACGTGGTCACCGATTTCGGGGGCTCTGCAATCGAGGCGTTTCTGACTGCGCCGGAGTACACCGACCGCGTGCTGGGTGCCAGTGAGCTGGGCACGGTCATCAACAAGGCAATGCTGTTGCTGACAGGCCGTAACATCCGTTTGAAGGGCGACACGAACCGCCGTGCCCTGATCGCACGGATTGACCCAGGATGTGCAGAGCCCTACGCAAGATCGTTTGAGTTCAATCCGCTGCACGCGGTGCTAGCCGACAGGCTGGTGTTGGTGGCCGCTGCCCTGACGGTCATTCGCTGGGGCCTGGCTGACGTAGAGCGAGAGCCCATCGGTAAGGAGCTGGGGAGCTTCGAGGAATGGAGCCGGTTCGTATCTCGCCCCATCGCCGCCGTGGGCCGCTGGCTTGAACAGGACAAGGATGCCGCCCAGCGCCTGGCCCAGGCTGTGGGGTTCCCGGCCGGCCTGTCTGACCCTGTCGAAGGGATCAAACGCAACTACGAGCAAGGCGACCCCCACCAGGCACTGCTGCAGGGGCTGTTTCAACTGCTGGTTGATACCTTAGTGAATGGCAGGCCCCTGGCTGACGGCTTCGGAGTGGCCGACCTGCAAAAGAAGGTGCAGGCGGAGCGTTTTGGTTCACCGGGGGCGCTGTGTGAGTGGTGGGACGAAGTTCTGGCCACGGTCGATGGCACTGGCAGTGAGTCCCAAAAGGTGGGGAACTGGTTACGCCGTAACGCGCTTGATGTGCCGATGGGCTCATTCGTGCTGGTTCAGGCTGGTAAGCGCGGCGGGTCCCAGCTCTACAAAGTGAAGGGGCAGGACTGACGATTTAGGGGACCCAAGGGACTTAGGGGACCGACTTCGGTCCCGCCATAGCTTTTTTATTTTCCTAGCTCATGGATGTTTGAGTCCCCTAAGTCCCTCAGGTCCCCTAGATTTCTTACAAAGACTGACAAGATGCACCACCAACACTTGACCACGCCCGACCAGACGAGTACGCCTGAATGCCAGACCCAGGCCGAGCTGACCCAGCGCCTGGCCGCCGCCGTCCTGAAAGTCGGCGTGCCTCTGCCCGCCGCCGTCGAGGCCGAGCGATACGAGCACCTGGCAGACCCATGCGACCTGCCCCGCCTGACCAGGCAGGCAGGCGCCGAGCTGGCCCGGCACTACTTGGTCACCTCAGCACTGGCGGATCGCTGCGCCAGCAATCTGGCCCGACTGCGCACCGACAAGCCCGACCACGCCGAGCTGGACCGCTGGACCAACACCTATTTGAAGGCCGCACGGGAGGCCCGCAAATGCCTGCAGCAAGCGGTTCAACTGGGGCAGGACCTGCACTTACTGACCCAGGCCCGACGCGGTGCCGCCTGAATGGGCGAACGGTTGCGAACAATAAGTTTCAGAGGCCGCCGCCGCTCAGAAAGGACGGTGGGGGCTGCAGCGATGCGCCCCTGGTGAAAGGTGTATACGTCCAACCGCCGGCGGCGGGTCCACCAACTGGAGGCCATCGGGCCTGAGGGTGTCGCCATGGCCTTCACCCCAACAGCGGCGGCGAGGTGGGCATCGTCAAGGGCAACGACGACGACCAGGTTGTGGCCAGCCCACCAGGTTGAGGGCACGGTGACAGCCTGGTGACAGGGGGCACCCCCCGACCTGCAACGACGACGACCAGGCCGTGGTCCCCGACGACGACAGGGTGGCGAGGGCAAGGCGTAAACCAGCGCCAGCCCGACCAGGTGCGTGTGGGTTACGGCTGTTGCACTTTGGAGACACAAAGCAGAGCACCCCGGGCAATTCTGTCACCAGACTGTCACCGGGGTATTCCTGGCAAAGTGCCAGCTATGAATTTTGTAGCGTGCTTTCCTTGCTGTACAAGGCGAACAATGGTGCGGCTGGCGGGGATCGAACCCACGACCCTTGGCTTCGGAGGCCAATACTCTATCCACTGAGCTACAGCCGCGCAAGACGCGCATTATGGCATGCCCTACGCTGACCGGATGCCGTGCAGGCGGGTCGCTATAATTTCCAGCTAATTTTGATAAGAATTCTCTCCCTACCTTTGAGGACGCCATGAGCGATAACCATCACGAAGAAGCCCATACGGGCCCAATCAAGAACCCCAAGCAGCTGCTGTCGGCTGTTTTCTTTTCGTTTGTCGTTCCGGTGTTCGCCATCATTGGTTTGGTCATGTATGTGACCTCGGGTAACAAGCCTGCAGCAGGCGCTGTGAACCAGGAAAAGGCGATTGCGGAGCGCATCCAGAAGGTGGGCTTAGTGGAAATCCGGGATGCCAACCGGCCTCTTAAGGGCGGAGAAGATGTGTACAAAGCCCAATGTGCTGCATGCCACGCTTCCGGTGCGGCGGGTGCGCCCAAGTTTGCCGATGCAGGTGCCTGGTCTGCCCGCATCAAGACGGGCCTGGATTCGTTGGTGACCTCAGCCCTCAAGGGCAAGGGCGCCATGGCTGCGCAGAGCGGTGGTGAGTTCAATGACACGGAAATCGCCCGTGCCGTGGTGTACATGGCCAACGCCGGCGGTGCCAAGTTCCAGGAGCCAGCAGCCCCCGCTGCGGCCCCTGCCCAATAACGGGAAGCTGGTCCCCATCCAAAAGCCCCGTCCTGACGGGGCTTTTTTCTGGGCATAAAGACTAGAATCACAGCAAGAATCGTGCCCTATGAAACTTCCCCCCCTTTCTCTTTGGCTCCTGTGCGGGGCTTTGGCGTTCAGTTCCACGCTGCGAGCTGAAAAAGCCGACCGCGCCAAGCCCATGGCCATCGAGGCTGACGCGCTCCGGCATGACGAATTGCGCCAGGCCAGCGTCTTTACTGGGCGGGTGATCATGACCAAGGGTTCGATTGTGCTGCGTGGCGGTCGCCTGGAGGTGCGGCAGGATGCCAGCGGCTACCAGTCCGGGATCGTCACCGCTGAACCTGGCCAGCGCGCCTTCTTCCGCCAAAAGCGAGACACGCCCCCTGGCGCACCCGACGAGTTCATCGAGGGCGAGAGCGAAACCATCGAATACGACGGTCGCAATGACAGCGTCAAGTTCACGACTCGGGCCGAGCTGCGCCGTTTGCGTGGTGGCGCCGTAGCCGACCAGCTGTTTGGGGCGAGCATCGTTTATTACAACCTGACGGATGTGTTTACTGTCGATGGGCGACCTGCGGCCGAGCGGGGTAGCCCTCCTGCCGCAGCATCTGGTGGCGGGCGGGTGCGTGCGATCCTGTCGCCCAAGGAAACTGCGCCTGCGACCGATCCCGTGCCCGCCAAGTCCGGGCCTGCCCTGCGTCCCAGCAGTCAGATGGATGGGAAGGCGCCGTGAGCAAGGTTCAGCCTTCGGGTGGAACTGCCCCTGCGCTGCTGGAGGTTCGGCATGTGCAAAAGTCTTACGGCAGCCGCATGGTGGTCAAGGACGTCTCGCTGCAGGTGGCTGAAGGCGAGGTGGTGGGTTTGCTGGGTCCCAATGGCGCCGGAAAGACCACCTCGTTCTACATGATTGTGGGTCTGGTGCCGTGCGACGGGGGGGAGATCCGCATTGACGGTCATCCGGTGACCACGCTGCCCATTCATCGCCGTTCTCGGCTCGGGCTGTCCTACCTGCCGCAAGAGGCCTCTATCTTCCGCAAGCTCAGCGTGCAGGACAACATCCGTGCGGTGCTGGAGTTGCAGCACGACGCCCAGGGCAAGCCGCTGTCAAGCGCCGCCTTGAATGAGCGCCTGGATGCCCTGCTACACGATCTGCGTGTGGAGCACCTGCGGGATTCGCCCGCGCTGGCTTTGTCCGGTGGCGAGCGCCGCCGCGTGGAGATTGCCCGTGCGCTGGCCACCCAGCCGCGTTTCATCCTGCTGGACGAGCCCTTTGCCGGCATCGACCCGATCGCCGTCATCGAAATTCAGCGCATCGTGGGCTTTCTCAAGGCCCGGGGCATTGGGGTTCTGATCACCGATCACAACGTGCGCGAAACCCTGGGCATTTGCGACCACGCTTTCATCATCAGCGATGGCCGGGTGCTGGCCCAGGGGACTCCGTCCGAGATCGTGGAGAACCCCGAGGTGCGCCGCGTGTACCTGGGCGAGCATTTCCGGATGTAACCCATGCACAGACCTGGTGGCTGGCGCGTGCGGACACGGGGTGAAAGGGGCCTAGGGTGAAGCAAGGCTTGGCGCTGCGCATGTCGCAGCATTTGTCGCTGACCCCGCAGCTGCAGCAGTCCATTCGCCTGTTGCAGCTCTCCACCCTGGAGCTGGCCCAGGAAGTCGAGCAGATGCTGGACGAAAACCCCTTTCTGGAGCGCGATGACGATACGGCGGGCACGGCGTCGGAGCCTGGCGCCGTCACGGCCGAAGACCCAGGCCACGCAGAGCCGCTGCCAGGGGGTGAGTTTGCTATCGATTCAGTAGCTAATACCGCTGATTCCACGGGCCTTGAGGGCCAAAATGATCTTGACTTCTCCACGGAGCTGGGTAGCCTGTCCTGGGACGCGGGAGAGGCCAGTGATGCGTTCGACGCGGCAGGCTCAGGCGGGGGCACGTCGAATGCAGACGATGCCGAAGCCTCGGACTGGACTTCCCACCACGAAACCTTGCCCGAGGCGCTGCACCGTCAGGCGCTGTTCTTGCGCTTGTCGGAGCTGGACCGTGCGGCGCTGTGGTTTTTGATCGAGTCGCTCAACGACGATGGCTACCTCGAAGACTCCCTGGAGGTGCTGGCCGATAGCCTGCTGCGTCCCGAGGGAGTCGATTCCGATCCAGCAGCGCAGCGCGAGGAGTTGCTGCAGCGCCTGGCCCTGGCCCTGGTGCATTTGCAGCAGCTGGAACCGGCAGGCGTGGGCGCCCGTGACCTGGCCGAGTGCTTGCGCTTGCAGCTGCAGGCCCAGTCCACGCACGATGCAGAAGACGAGCGGCTGCGCCGCTTGGCCCTGCGCATTTGCCAGCAGCCTCTGGAATGGCTGGCCAAGAAGGATGTCCGCCGTCTGACCCAGGCCCTGGGCTGCACCGAGGTGCAGACCCGTCTGGCGATGGCCCGCATCGCACAGCTCGAACCCAAGCCCGGCCGTGCCTTTGCCGATGTGCGCCAGCAGCCGGTGGTGCCCGATGTAATCGTGCGCACTTTGCAGCCGCGTGCGGGCGAGGCCTCGGATGCCGGGGTGCAATTCAGCGTCGAGCTCAACCCGGAGGTGCTGCCCCGTCTGCGGGTGCATGAGCTGTATGCCAGCGCCTTGCGCGGCCACAAAAGCGGTGATGGCGCGCAGGCCCTCCAGCAGCGGCTACAGGAGGCGCGCTGGTTCATCAAGAACATCCAGCAGCGCTTTGACACCATCCTGCGGGTCGCGCGTGCGATCGTTGAGCGCCAGAAGCACTTTTTCATTCACGGCGAACTGGCGATGCGACCGCTGGTATTGCGCGACATTGCCGATGCGCTGGGCTTGCACGAGTCCACCATCAGCCGGGTGACCACGGCCAAGTACATGGCCACGCCCCAGGGGACGTATGAGCTCAAATACTTCTTCGGTTCGGGCCTGGGGACCGAGACGGGGGGCAATGCCTCCAGCACGGCGGTGCGCGCCTTGATCAAGCAGTTTGTCGCGGCGGAAAACCCGGCCAAGCCCCTGTCCGACAGCCAGCTGGCCGACATGCTCAAGGAGCAAGGCATTGAATGCGCCCGGCGCACGGTGGCCAAGTACCGCGAGGCCCTGAAGATTCCGACCGCCACCTTGCGAAAGGCCTTGTGACGCCATGAATGCCTTGTTTGCATCTGGGCGTGTGGCACTTCGCCTCGCGCTCCTGGCGGGGGCTTTGGCCTGTGCGGGTGTGATGGCACGTGGCCCGGCGCCGTCGCCTGCCACGCAGACCAGGCCCGAGGCCGATGCCCATTGCATTGCGCTGCTCAAGCAGGACGTGAAAGCCCGCTTGCATGACCTGGCTCCGACGGACGAGCTGCCTGTGGCTTTGAAGCACCGCGTGGAGGCAGCATTTGCCCTGTCGGGGGAGGCCTACCACCAGGGACTGTCCGAAAAGGAGGCCCGTGCCCTGCTGGACGCTGCTGAAAAAACCGTGGCCCTGTTGCCCGAAGCCCGGCGTCAAACCGAAGTCCTCCGCTGTGAGGAGGAAGGCCGCGCACGGCTCAAGGAGGCATCGCCTCTGGAAAAGCTGGTGGTGCGCAAAGGTGCGCAGCGCTGGTTACAGCGCGAGCGGGCGCGGCAGGCGGATTGACGGCCGGCTGGGCGCCAGACGCCAGACGCCTTAAGCGCTGGGGGTGGGCGCTGGGTGGGTTTCGATCCAGCGCTGCAACTCACTGGCGGAAATAGCCCCACTACGGCGTGCAATCTCCCGGCCTTGGTGGAAGAGGATCACGGTGGGAATGCTGCGAATTTGATAGCGTGCGCTGGCCTGGGGCGCAGCATCGGTGTCCACTTTGACAAAGCGCACCTGGGGCAGGTTGCGTGCTGCGGCTGCAAACTGCGGCGCCATCGCCTTGCAGGGGCCGCACCAAGCCGCCCAGAAGTCCACCACCACGGGTAGCTCGGTACCGGCCAGATAGCCTGGCAAGGCGGCATCGGACAGGGCCACGGGCTCGGTGGGCATCAGGTTGGTGCCGCAGCGGCCGCAGGCCAGTTCATGGGCGAGTTTTTCGGGTGCGACACGATTCTTGGCGCCGCATTGGGGGCAGACGAGGTGCATGGTGTGTCTCCAGGTTGCTGTAAGGGGACGTGGCTTGGGGATCAAAACCGGTCGCCAAAGGCTTGGCGGACGCAGACCAATTTACCCAGACGATCCTGCCACAGCAGCATGCTGCCCGTGGCCGAGGGCAGGGGGCGGTAGGGGTCGTTGGCGGGGGCTTTAGTGAAGGCGGGCCCACGGGCACTCAGCACCGGCGCCGCTGCATCTGGGGATTGCTTGAGCAGGGCGCCGACAAACTGGTAGGGGTAGGACGAGTCGGCCACGAACACCTCGGTGGCCTGCACGCCGTGGATGTTCAGCTTCACCTTCCACCAGTGCGCGCCCTGTTCTTGCTTGTAGGGCGGGCCGACCTGCTGGCGCAGCATCGCAAAGGCATAGGCGGTGTCCACCCGTTGCCCGCACAGCACCGCCTGCGCCATGTATTCGCCGAAATTGCCCTTGAGCGCCTGCCCCAGTGCGGTGCCGCTCACCAGCACCAGGCCAGCGGCGGCCGCGATCCCCCGCCAGGTGGTGCTGCGATGGCCGTGCCCGCGCATGGGAGCCCCTGGGCCTTAGCGGAACACCACCGTCCTGTGGCCGTTGAGCAGCACGCGGTGCTCGCTGTGCCACTTGACGGCGCGGGCCAGCACCTGGCTTTCGGTGTCACGGCCGCGGGCGGTGAGGTCTTCCACCGTGTCGGTGTGGTCGGCGCGGGCCACATCCTGCTCGATGATCGGGCCCTCGTCCAGGTCGGCGGTCACGTAATGGGCGGTGGCGCCGATCAGCTTCACGCCCCGGTCGTGGGCCTGGTAGTAGGGTTTGGCGCCCTTGAAGCTGGGCAGGAAGCTGTGGTGGATGTTGATGGCCCGGCCGGCGAGCTTGCTGCACAGCTCGTTGGACAGCACCTGCATGTAGCGGGCCAGCACCACCAGCTCGGCGCCTTCGCTTTCGATGATTTCCAGCTGCTTGGCCTCTGCCTGGGGCTTGGTCGCTGCGGTGACGGGGATGTGGTGGAAGGGCACGTTGTAGCTGGCCGCCAGCTGATAAAAATCCCGGTGGTTGCTGACGATGGCCCGGATGTCGATCGGCAGCAGGCCCGACTTCCAGCGGAACAGCAGGTCGTTCAGGCAATGGCCTTCCTTGCTGACCATGATCACCGTCTTCATGGCCTGCGCGGTGGCGTGCAGGGTCCAGCGCATCTGGAACGGTGCCGCAAAGTCGGTCAGCCGGGCTTGCAGCGTGGCGTGGTCGTGGGCGTCGCAGCCAAACTGCACGCGCATGAAGAACAGGCCGGTGTCGCTGTCGTTGTACTGGGCGGCTTCGTCGATGTTGGCCTGGTGTTCCAGCAAAAAGCCGGACACGGCATGCACCAGCCCCAAGCGGTCGGGGCAGGACAGGGTGAGGATGTAGGTGTGGTTCATAACGCCCTCATTGTCGCAGTTGGCGATGGTCAATCCCACCATGCCTGAGAGAGGATATTTGCTATATTTTCAATAGCTACAACCGCTTTATTTTAAAAGGCTTAGGGCTTATTTGGTCAAGATTTTGCCGTGCTGCGGCGGTGGTTTCTGTCTGGATGGTAGGCGCGGTTCTTGCTTGCGATGGCGTATTTACCTGCTTTCTTTCCCATGCCCTGGCACGCTCGACTTGACCTGGATTACCACCGTGGCCCACAGGGCCCTACCGTGTTGCACCACCGCCATCACGGCCCTTTGCGCATTTTCAAAAGCCTGTACCCCGAGGGTCCTGCGGTCTGCCACAACGTCATCGTGCATCCGCCGGGTGGTTTGGTCCAGGGGGACCGTCTGGAGGTGGAGGTACGCCTGCAGCCCGGCGCCCATGCGCTGGTCTCCACGCCGGGGGCTACCCGGTTTTACAAATCCACCACCGGCGAGCGGGCGGTTCAGTCGGTGCGGCTGCAGCTGGGAGCTGGCGCCCGCCTGGAATGGCTGCCGCTGGAGACCCTGGCCTATCCCGGCTGCGCGGGTCTGAACACGCTGGCCCTGGACCTGCAGCCGGAGGCCGAATTGATGGCCTGGGATGTTTTGGGCCTGGGCCTGCCGGCGGCACAGCAGCCGTTCACTCACGGGGTGCTGGAGCAAACGATGGCCTGGCCCGGCGTCTGGCTGGAGCGGGCCCGCATCGCGGCCGAGGACCAGCGCTTGTTACACAGCCCCCTGGGATTGGCGGGCCACGCTACCTGCGCGACGCTGGTGTTTGCGGCGGGCACCCCCTTGTCCCGCCACCGTCGGGAGGCCTTGCTGGCCAGCGGGCGTGCCGTGTTGGAGGCGCAGGCCGGCGACCTTCCCTGTGGCATCACCGCGCCGAACGCCCACATGCTGGTGGCTCGCGCCCTCTCTCCCACCGTAGAGCCAGTGATGGCGCTGTGGCAAGCCGTCTGGGCCGCGTGGCGCCAGGAAGCCTGGGGCCTGGCGGGCACGGTGCCGCGCATTTGGAAAGTGTGAGGAAAGGTGCGTCGCATACGCCATCTGGCGTACAGACGAAACCTGGGGTGAACCCTAGCATGGCATGGCCTGTGGGCGATGGCGGTTTTCCCGCCACACCGACAGGAAAACGCAACCCTTCGTTTTCACTTTGCACAGGAACCCGCCATGCTGAACGCTCGTCGCTTGACCCTCAAATCCATTTCGGCTGCCGCCGCCATCGCTTCCCTGGGCTTCACCGGCCTGTCGGCCCACGCGGCCGACACGATCAAGGTCGGTGTCTTGCACAGCCTGTCCGGCACCATGGCCATTTCCGAAACCGTGTTGAAGGACACCGTGCTGATGGCGATTGACGAGATCAATGCTAAGGGCGGGGTGCTGGGCAAAAAGCTGGAACCCGTGGTGGTCGATCCGGCATCGAACTGGCCCCTGTTCGCTGAAAAGGCCAAGCAGCTGATCGACCAGGACAAGGTGGCTGTCTTGTTTGGTTGCTGGACTTCGGTGAGCCGCAAGAGTGTGTTGCCTGTCGTCGAAGAAAAGAATGCCCTGCTGTTCTACCCCGTGCAGTACGAGGGCGAGGAACTGAGCAAGAACGTGTTCTACACCGGGGCTGCGCCCAACCAGCAGGCCATCCCTGCCGTGGAGTACCTCATGAGCAAGGACGGCGGCGAGGCCAAGCGTTTCGTGCTGCTGGGCACCGACTATGTGTACCCGCGCACCACCAACAAAATCCTGCGGGCGTTCCTTAAATCCAAGGGCATCGCCGACGCCGACATCATGGAGGAGTACACCCCCTTCGGTCACAGCGATTACCAGACCATCATCGCCAAGATCAAGAAGTTCTCCTCCGAGGGCAAGAAGACGGCCGTGATTTCCACGATCAATGGCGATTCCAACGTGCCGTTCTACAAGGAGTTGGGCAACGCCGGCCTCAAGGCCAAGGATGTTCCGGTGGTGGCGTTCAGCGTGGGGGAGGAAGAGTTGCGTGGCGTGGACACCAAGCCTCTCGTGGGGCATCTGGCGGCCTGGAACTACTTCATGAGCCTGAAGAACCCGGCCAACGACGAATTCACCCAGAAATGGGCCACTTATGCCAAGGCCAAGAGCATCGCTGGCCACAAGGACAAGCCCCTGACCAACGACCCTATGGAGGCTACTTACATCGGCGTCCACATGTGGGCGCAGGCGGTGGCCAAGGCCAAGTCCACCGAAACCGACAAGGTCATCGCCGCCATGGCAGGCCAGACCTTCAAGGCGCCCAGCGGTTTCACCGCCACCATGGACAAGGAAAACCACCATCTGCACAAGCCAGTGTTCATTGGTGAGGTCAAGGCCGACGGCCAATTCAAGGTGGTGTGGAAAACCAAGGCGCCTGTAGTGGCCGACCCCTGGAGCGACTACATCCCTGAGAACAAGGGCAAGGCCAACGTGCCGGCCAAGAAGTGAGCCTGGAACATGCGACGGCCAACCATGATGCAAGCGCTGCGGCGCGTGGTCTGCAGCCTGGGGCTGGCGGGGGTGGCGTGGTTGCCCCTGTCAGCCCTGGCGGTGACGACCGAACAAGCCCGGCAGCTGGCTGAGGGCGATGGTGACGAGCGTGTTGCCGTCGTCATGGCCTTGGCCGCCAGCGACCAGGCGAGTGACCAGGCCCTGGTGCGTGCGCTGGCTGCAGAGTCCGTGCAGGTGCAGGACGGGCGTGTTGTGATCGTCGAGGGCCGGCAGGCCAAGGACGTGGTCACGGGCCAGCCGGTCGTTTTGAACGAACGGGCCGAGGAACTGGTAGTGAACAACCGGCTGCGCGGCGCGCTGGACAGCGCCCTGGCTGGCATGGATCTGTTCACGGGCGATGTGGCCCGCCAGCGCGAGGCGGCGCTCACCTTACAGCGCGGGGCCTTCGATGCCCCGAGCCCCGCCCAGCTGCCCCTGGTGGACCGTGCCCTGGCCCAGGCCGACCGCTTGCCCCCCGAAGCCCGCGAGGCCCTGTTGCTGGCCCAGGCGGCCTTGCACTTGGCCAGCACCGACGCCCTGCAGCGCACGGCCGCCGCGAAGAAGCTGGCCGAGGTTCGCCAGCCCATCGTGAAGGCCCTGCTGGCGCAGCGCCTGGCCGATGAGACCGACCCGGCGGTGCGCACGGCCCTGCGCCAGGCGCTGGACCAGGTGGAGCGCTCGCTGGCCACCAGCGCCGCGCTGGGGCAATTGTTCACCGGGATCAGCCTGGGCTCCATCCTGTTGCTGGCGGCGCTGGGCCTGGCCATCACCTATGGGCTGATGGGCGTGATCAACATGGCGCATGGCGAACTGATCATGGTGGGGGCCTACGCCACCTACGTCGTGCAAGGCCTGTTCCAGAAATACCTGCCGGGCGCCTTCGATGCCTACCTGCTGGCGGCCTTGCCCGTGGCGTTCCTAGCCTCGGCGCTGGTGGGGGCGGCCATGGAGCGCACGGTGATCCGCTTCCTGTACGGCCGACCACTCGAAACCCTGCTGGCCACCTGGGGCCTCAGCCTGGTGCTGATGCAGGGCGTGCGCAGTCTGTTTGGCGCCCAGAACGTCGGGGTGGAAAACCCCGCCTGGATGAGCGGCGGCATCACCCTGCTGGGCAGCCTGACCTTGCCCTGGAACCGCATCCTGATCGTGGCCTTCGCGCTGGCGGTGCTGCTGGCGGTGGCCCTGCTGATTGGCAAGACCCGGCTGGGCCTGTTCGTGCGCGGTGTGACCCAGAACCGACCCATCGCCGCGTGCATGGGGGTGAACACCGCCCGCATCGATACCTACGCCTTTGCACTGGGCTCCGGCATTGCCGGGCTGGCGGGCTGCGCGCTGAGCCAGGTGGGCAATGTGGGCCCCGACCTGGGCCAGAACTACATCGTGGACAGCTTCATGGTGGTGGTGCTGGGTGGCGTGGGTCAACTGGCGGGCACGGTGTACGCCGCGCTGGGCCTGGGCATCTTGAACAAGTTCCTCGAAGGCTGGGCCGGTGCCGTGCTGGCCAAGATCGCGGTGCTGGTGTTCATCATCGTCTTCATCCAGAAGCGGCCGCAAGGCATCTTCGCTCTTAAGGGCCGTCAGGCCTGAACCGGAGAACCCTATGACAAGCTCGACGTTGACCGCCCAAGGGCTGCCCGTCCCCGGTCCGCTGCTCACCCGCGGTGCCTGGGGGGCGGTGCTGGGTGCCTTGATCGCCGTCTGCGCTGTGGCACCGGCACTGAACCTGCTGGTACCCAGCGACAGTCCTTTCCATCTGAGCGACTACTGGCTGACCCTGCTGGGCAAGATCATGTGCTATGCCATCTGTGCATTGGCCATGGATTTGATCTGGGGCTATACCGGCATCCTGAGCCTGGGCCACGGGCTGTTTTTTGCCTTGGGCGGCTACGTGATGGGCATGTACCTGATGCGCCAGATTGGCCGCGAGGGCAGCTACCAGAGCGATCTGCCCGATTTCATGGTCTTCCTGGACTGGAAGGAACTGCCCTGGCACTGGGCCTTGAGCGACAGCTTCGTCGCCACCGTCTTGCTGGTGGTGCTGGTGCCCGGACTGGTGGCCTTCGTGTTTGGCTACTTTGCTTTCCGTTCGCGCATCAAGGGGGTGTACTTTTCCATCATCACCCAGGCGCTGACGTTTGCCGCCATGCTGCTGTTCTTCCGCAACGAAACCGGCTTTGGCGGTAACAACGGCTTCACCGATTTCAAGCGCCTGCTTGGCATGTCGCTGAGCACGCCACAGATGCGGACCACGCTGTTTGTCTTGACCGGGTTGACCCTGGTGGGCTGCTACCTGTTTGCCCGGTGGCTGGTGGGCAGCAAGTTTGGTCGTGTTCTGCAGGCTATCCGCGATGCCGAAAGCCGGGTCATGTTCTGCGGCTACAACCCCTTGCCCTACAAGCTGACCATCTGGGTGATCTCAGCCGTGATGTGCGGTGTCGCCGGTGCGCTGTATGTGCCCCAGGTCGGCATCATCAATCCCGGTGAAATGAGCACGGCCAGCAGCATCGAGATCGCGGTGTGGACGGCTGTGGGTGGGCGGGCCTCACTGATCGGGCCCATCGTGGGGGCGTTCCTGGTCAACGGCGCCAAGAGCTGGCTGACCGTCACCTTCCCCGAGTTCTGGCTCTACTGCCTGGGGGCCCTGTTCATCGTGGTGACCTTGTTCATGCCCCAGGGCGTCGTGGGTCTGCTGCAGCAATTGCGCCGCAAGAAAGGAGGTGCCGCATGACGCCCGATCTGATGGAAGCTGGCGCAGAGCGCATCGAGCGCGCACGGCAGTTGGCCCAGCAGGGAAAGACGGCTTCGGGGGGGCGCTCGGCCGCTTTCTCCCGGGTGCTGGTCCCGGGGCAGGTGGACACGACCCATGGGCGCATCCTGTATCTGGAAGACGTTCATGTCAGCTTCGATGGCTTCAAGGCCATCAACGGCCTGAACCTGGACATCGCCCCGGGTGAGCTGCGCTGCATCATCGGCCCCAACGGCGCCGGCAAGACGACCATGATGGACATCATCACTGGCAAGACCCGGCCCGACCGGGGCACCGTGTTTTTCGGCTCGACCATCGACCTGCTGGACTACAAGGAGCCAGAGATTGCCGCGCTGGGGATCGGCCGCAAGTTCCAGAAGCCCACGGTGTTCGAGGAACTGAGCGTGTTTGAAAACCTGGAGCTGGCGCTGGCCACGGACAAGCGTGTCGGGCCCAGCATGGCCTTTGCCCTGAACGGCGAACAGCGCGACCGCTTGGCGGAAGTGCTGCAGACCATCCACCTCAAGGAGGCCGTCACCCGCCGTGCCGGCGACCTGAGCCATGGCCAGAAACAGTGGCTGGAGATCGGCATGCTGCTGATGCAGGAGCCCAAGCTGCTGCTGCTGGACGAACCCGTGGCCGGTATGACCGACGAGGAAACCGCCCGGACGGCCGAACTGTTCCTCAGTCTCAAGGGCAAGCACAGCCTGATGGTGGTGGAGCATGACATGACCTTCATCCGGGCCATCAGCGAGAAGGTCACGGTGCTGTGCGACGGCGCGGTCCTGGCCGAGGGCACGCTCGACCAGGTGCAGGCCGATGAACGTGTGATCGAGGTCTATCTGGGCCGTTGAAGGACATTCCCATGCTGCACATTGACAACATTCACCAGTACTACGGTGGCTCGCACATCCTGCGTGGCGTCACCCTGGAAGCCAAGGCCGGCGAAATCACGGTGGTGCTGGGCCGCAATGGCGTGGGCAAGACCACCTTGCTCAAGTCCCTGATGGGGCTGGTGCCCATCCGTTCCGGACAGATCGTGCTGGACGGTCAGCCCATCGAGAAAACCACACCCTATGAACGGGCCCGCGCCGGCATCGGCTACGTGCCCCAGGGGCGTGAGATTTTTGGCCGTCTGACCGTGCACGAGAACCTGCGGATGGGCTTGGCTACCCGGCCTGCCAGCACCCCCATCCCGCCCCAGCTGTTTGAATTGTTCCCGGTGCTGCAGCAGATGCAGCAGCGCCGGGGCGGCGACCTGTCGGGCGGACAGCAGCAACAGCTGGCCATTGCCCGTGCCCTGGCCCCCAAACCGAAGCTGTTGGTGCTGGATGAACCTACCGAAGGCATCCAGCCCAACATCATCAAGGACATTGGCAAGGTGCTGAAGAAGCTCGCCAAGGAGGGTCTGAACGGCCAGCCCATGGCGATCGTGCTGGTGGAGCAGTACTACGACTTTGCCGAGGAGCTGGCCGACCGCTACCTGGTGATGGAGCGCGGCGAAGTCATTGCCTGCGGTCCGGGAGCGGAGATGGTCGAGAAGGGGATCCGGCAGCTGGTGGCCATCTGATGCCGCCGCAGACTGGGTGCAGGATGCCGGCTCAGGCGCCGGCACGCTGCAATCCCTTGACCCGCTGCATCGCCATGGCCGTGGCGGCGGTGCGGGTTTCCACCCCCAGCTTGGCATACACCCGCTCCAGGTGTTTTTTGACCGTGGCAGGGCTGGCCCCCAGGATGTCGCCAATGTCGCGGTTGATTTTTCCCTGGGCGACCCAGTAGAGCACCTCGGCTTCCCGTGCCGTCAGGCCAAACGCTTCGGCCAGGGTCTCGATGGTGCTGTCATCGGAGCTTTCTTCCATCACGATGAGCCATTCGCCGGCTTCGCCCGCATCTTCCTCGTCGCCAATCTGGCGGTGTAAGCGGAGCGTGACGCGCTTGTCCCCCGCATGCAGGTGCAGTCGTGGAGGCTCGATCCGTTGCTGTGCCTGGGCCAGGTGGTGTTGCAGCCAGTCCAGGACTGGCGCGGGCGTGATCGGTGCCTCGGTGCCGCAGTAGCGCCGCAACAGGTCGCGCGCGAGCGGGGTTTGCCAGACCAGCCGCCCGTCGCGCGGGCGCACGGTGAAGGTGGCGTAGCCGAAGGCGTCGAGCGCGCTGCGCGCCTGCTGGCGCTCCTTGGCGCTCTGCCTTGCCTGGCGTGCGGCCTGCAGGTGTACGCCCATGCGGGCCATGACTTCCAGGGGCTTGACCGGTTTGGTCACATAGTCCACCCCGCCCACTGCCAGGGCCTTGACCAGGTGTTCGGTCTCGGTCAGGCCGGTCATGAACAGGATCGGAATGTGGGCGGTCTCGGGATCGGCCTTGAGCCGCTGGGCGACTTCAAAACCATCCATGCCCGGCATCATGGCGTCGAGCAGGACTACATCCGGTTGCGCCTCGGCTGCGCGCTCCAATGCCGATGCACCGTTGAGCGCCACCAGCACGGTGTAGCCCGCCTCGTCCAGGGCATCGTGCAGCATCGCCAGGTTGTCGGGAATGTCGTCCACGATCAGCACCACGGCATCCATGGGCTCAGGGGGCGTGAGTGGCATCGTTGTCCTCAGAGGGGCGAAGGTCTTGGAGTTGTTGCACGATGGCCTCGAAGCGGAACGCCCGCGCCTGGGTTTGTAGCGCGCGTGCCCACTCAGTGATGGCCGGGTGGCTGGCTTGCAGGGTCTCCAGGCGCTTGACGAAGCCTCGGTAGTAGCCCAGCCGCGCCAATTCCAGCAGGCTGTCGATGGCCTCGGCGGGCAGACCAGGGTCGCCGGGGACCGAGGCTGGTGCCGGGGGGGAGGGCTCGGGGGGCGGCTCATACACCCAGGTCAGCCCCAGGCGCTGCTGCAGCCAGGCCAGCACTTCCGTGCGGCGCACCGGCTTGATCAGGAAATCCTCGGCAGGCAGGGCCAGGTTGTTTTCCAGGCCTCGGTCGAAGGCGTTGGCCGAAACGATGGCATAGACCGGGGGCGGCTGCAGTGCCAGGGCACGCATGCGCTTCAGGGTTTCCCAGCCGTCGATGCCCGGCATGGCGAGGTCCATGAACACCGCATCGGTGCGCAGCCCGGCCTGCCATTGGCGCAGGGCGTCTTCCCCCTGGGTCGCCAGGTGGACCTCGAACCCCAGGGGCTCCAGCCATCGTGCCAGCAGTTGGCGGTCGGACTCTTCGTTGTCCACTACCAGCACGCGGCGTCGGGGGCCGGTGTAGCCACGGCAGCGCTCCAGGTCCGCCCGCCAGCGCGCTTCGGGGGGCGTGGCGTCGGCATAGACCTCGGGCAGAAACAGTTTGAAGCGGAAGGTGGCACCTTCTCCCGGCGTGCTGTGTGCGCTCAGGTCGCCCCCCATCAGCTCGGTGAGCATCTTGGCAATCGTCAGGCCCAGCCCCGTGCCAGGCGCAGGGCTGGACCCGCTGCCGCCCGCCCGAGCGAAGGGCTCGAACACCTGGGCCAATTCCTGGGCCGACATGCCGGGCCCCGTGTCCACCACATCGAACACGGCGATTTCGCGGCCATAGCGCACCCGCAGACAGATTTCGCCTTGGTCGGTGAACTTGACCGCGTTGCCCAGCAGGTTGATCAGGATCTGGCGCAGGCGCTTTTCATCGGCCCTTACTGCGCGGGGCCACCAGTCGGGCTCGTCGAAATGAAAGCGCAAGCCTTTCGCCTGGGCTTGCAGCTCGAACATGCCTGCGACTTCGTGCACGGTGGCTCGCAGGTCCACGGGGCGGTGCTGTAAGGTCAGCTTGCCCGATTCGATGCGGGCGATGTCCAGGGTACCCTCGATCAGCGACAGCAGGTGCTCCCCGCCGCGCAGGATGACGCGGATGGCGTGCGCCCGCTGCGGCGGTATCTCCGGGTCTTCCTGCAGCAGCTGCGCATAGCCCAGGATGCTGTTGAGCGGGGTGCGCAGCTCATGGCTGATGGTGCTGATGTACCGCGTCTTGGCCTGGTTGGCCTGGTCTGCCAATTGCTTGGCCAGTTGCAACTGTTCGTCCGTGCGGCGGTGTGATTCGATTTCCTGCACCAGCAGCTGGGTCTGGCGCCGGGATTCCTCTTGTGCCACCTCGCGGCCATTGCGTGCCAGCACCAGCCACCAGGCCACCAGTGCCCAGCCCGACAACAGCGCGGCATACACCTTCACAAAGCCCGAGGTCCACAAGGCCGCCCAACCGAAGGGGATGCCCTGCAATTCCTGGCGGTATAGCCAGGCGACGCTGCCGGCCAGCACCGGGGCCGCAATCCCCATCAGCAGCAGGAACGGGGCCAGTCCCGCATCCAGGTAGGGCCCCAGAGCGCGGGGCAGAAGGCGGTGCAGCAAGCCCTTCCATTGCGCCGACAGCCGTGCATAGGGCTTGCACAGGTCGTCGCAGCGGGCATCGAGCGTGCAGCACAGAGAGCATATGGTGCCTTGGTAGGCCGGGCAGTCGGTGGTGTCGGGAGGCTCAAATTCGCCATCGCACACCACGCAGCGGCGCAGGGGCGGCAAGCCGCAACCCGGAGCGCGTGAAGCCGGTGCCGTGCCACGCGAGCAGCCGCCAGCGCAGCCTTCGCAGCCTGTCGCTGCGTCGGAGGCGGTGCTTGGCAGCGGCCGTGCCAGGTAGTAACGCCCGCGTGTCCACCACGCAATCAGGGGGGCGGTCACCAGGGCGGTGACCATGGCCACCACGGCGGAGAACGCCTGCGCCATCGGGCCCAGCAGCCCCAGATGGGCGGCGACCGACAGCATTGACGCCAGGCCCATGGCCCCAACCCCCACCGGGTTGATGTCGTAGAGGTGCGCGCGCTGGAAAACGATGCCCGGTGGGGACCACCCCAGGGGTTTGTTGATCACCAAATCGGCCACCACCGCCATCATCCAGGCGATGGCGATGTTGCCGTACAGTCCCAGCACTTCTCCCAGCGCCTGGAACAGGTTCATCTCCATCAGCAGCAGGGCGATCAGCGTGTTGAAGACCACCCACACCACCCGTCCGGGGTGGCTGTGCGTCAACCGAGAGAAGAAGTTGCTCCAGGCCAGGGAGCCCGCGTAGGCGTTGGTGACATTGATCTTGAGCTGCGAGATCACCACAAACAGGGCGGTGGCCCAGACCGCCCATTCATAAGGCAGCAGGTACTCGTAGGCCGCCAGGTATATCTGGTTGGGGTCCACGGCACGTTCGGCCGGAACCATGTGCTGCAGCGCCAGCCAGGCCAGGAGTGCCCCCCCCAGCATTTTCAGGACGCCCGGAACCACCCAGCCCGGCCCACCCGCCAGGACACCCAGCCACCATGCCCAACGCCGGCCAGGACGTGGTGCGGGCATGAAGCGCAGGTAATCCGCCTGCTCGCCCATTTGCGTGACCAGGGCGACTCCCACCGTCAAGGCGGCACCAAATAGGTGCGGCTGGAATTGGGCCCCCTCGCCCGATTCCCCGGTGTAGTGCGTGAGTCCGGTCCATGCACCGGGTTCGTGCCAGAGCACGGCGGCGTAAGGGGCCAGCATCATCACCAGCCACAGGGGTTGGCTCCAGACCTGAAACCGGCTGATGGCCGAAATACCGTGCGTGACCAACGGCAACACCACCACTGCGCACAAACCATAGCCCCAGGCCGGTGGAATACCGAAGGCCAGTTCCAGCGCGTAGGCCATCACCGCCGCTTCCAGCGCGAAGAAGATAAAGGTGAAGGAGGCGTAGATCAGGGAGGTGATGGTGGAGCCGATGTAGCCAAAACCCGCTCCCCGCGTCAGCAGGTCCATGTCCACCCCATGGCGGGCCGCGTAGATGCTGATGGGCAGACCGGCCAGCGCAATCACCAGCCCAGTGACCAAGATGGCCCAAAAGGCATTGGCGAAACCATATTGCACCAGCAGCGTGGCGCCCACGGCTTCCAGGACCAGAAAGGACGCCACCCCGAACGCCGTGTTGGCCACCCGCCATTCGGACCATTGCCGAAAGCGCTCCGGGGTGTAGCGCAAGGCGTAGTCCTCCAGCACCTCGCTGGCCACCCAGCGGTTGTAGTCACGGCGGACCTGGACGGCGCGCTGCAAGGGTTCGCGGTTGGCAGGATGAGGGCTGGGCCCTGAAAGGGATGGGGACTGCACGGGCATTGCCGTGCAGTTTTCATGCCATGTGCAAGGCGCCTGGGCGGGCACGGCTTTTGCATTGCCCTTGGTATGGACCTGACCCCACGCGAAAAAGACAAGCTGCTCATCTTCACCGCCGCGCTGTTGGCCGAGCGCCGCCGCGCCCGTGGCCTGAAGCTCAATTACCCCGAGGCGGTGGCGTTGATCACCGCCGCCGTGATGGAGGGCGCACGGGACGGCAAGACCGTGGCCGAGCTGATGAGCGAAGGCCGCACCTTGCTGACGCGCCAGGACGTCATGGACGGCATTCCGGAGTTGATCCCCGACATTCAGGTCGAGGCCACCTTTCCCGATGGCACCAAGCTGGTCACCGTGCACCAGCCCATCGCTTGATTCGCATCGCCTCCCACCCATTGAAAGCGCACTCCCATGTCCTTACGTCCTGTTTTGGCCTCTGCGGCTCTCTCCTTGCTTCCTGTCTCCCTGGTGCATGCCCACGATGGCCATGGACTGTTTGGCGCCCACTGGCATGCCACTGACACCCTGGGCTTTGTGCTGGCTGCGGTTGCCGTGGGTGCGGTGATCTGGTTCGGTCGGGGGCGCAAATGATTCCCGGCGAATACCTGATCGACGCTGGCGACCATGTGCTCAACCCTGGCCGTCGCACTTGTACCGTGGTCGTGAACAACACGGCCGACCGTCCGATCCAGGTGGGGTCGCACTACCACTTTGCCGAGACCAATGCCGCATTGAATTTCGACCGGGCGGCTGCGCGCGGCATGCGCCTGAACATTGCCTCGGGTACCGCCGTGCGCTTTGAGCCGGGCCAGCAGCGCACCGTGGAGCTGGTTGCCTACGTGGGTGAACAGATCGCCATCGGCTTTCGCGGCCTTGTCAACGGAGCCCTCTGACCATGGCCACCATCTCCCGACGCGCCTATGCCGACATGTTCGGCCCCACCGTGGGCGACCGCGTGCGCCTGGCGGACACCGATCTGCTGATCGAGGTCGAGCACGACCACACCCTGCGGGCCGGTGGCGGCCTGCGCGATGCCCACGGCCAGCTGCTGGGCTATGGCGAAGAGGTCAAGTTTGGCGGTGGCAAGACCATCCGCGACGGCATGGGCCAGAGCCAGCGCAGTCGCGCGCAAGGGGCGGTGGACCTGGTGATCACCAACGCCCTCATCGTGGATCACTGGGGCATCGTCAAGGCCGACATCGGGGTGCTGGACGGCCGCATCTGCGGCATCGGCAAGGCTGGTAACTCGGACATCCAGCCTGGCGTGGACATCGTCATCGGCCCAGGCACCGAGATCTTGGCGGGCGAGGGCATGATCGTCACCGCCGGCGGGCACGACAGCCACATCCACTTCATCTGCCCGCAGCAGATCGAGGAAGCGCTGAACTCGGGCATCACCACCATGACCGGCGGTGGCACGGGGCCCGCCACCGGCACCAATGCCACCACCTGCACCAGTGGCCCCTGGTACCTGGAGCGCATGCTGCAGGCCGCCGATGCCTTCCCGATGAACCTGGGTTTCCTGGGCAAGGGCAACGCCAGCCAGCCGCAGGGGCTGGTCGAGCAGATCGAAGCCGGCGCGATCGGCATGAAGCTGCACGAAGACTGGGGTACCACACCCGCCGCCATCGACAACTGCCTGAACGTGGCGGAAGCCACCGACACCCAGGTGGCCATCCATACCGACACGCTCAACGAATCCGGTTTTGTGGAGGACTCCCTCGCCGCGTTCAAGGGCCGCACCATCCACACTTTCCACTGCGAAGGCGCTGGCGGTGGCCACGCGCCGGACATCCTGAAGGTGGTGGGCGAGGCGAACGTGCTGCCGTCCTCCACCAACCCCACGCGGCCCTACACGGTCAACACGCTGGACGAGCATGTGGACATGCTGATGGTCTGCCATCACCTCGACCCGGCCATCCCCGAGGACCTGGCATTTGCCGAGAGCCGCATCCGCAAGGAGACCATTGCTGCCGAGGACATCTTGCACGACCTAGGCGCGATCAGCATCTTCAGTTCCGACAGCCAGGCCATGGGCCGGGTGGGCGAGACCATCACCCGCTGCTGGCAGACCGCGCACAAGATGAAGCAGCAGCGCGGCTGGCTGGCGCCCACGGCAGGCCGCAAGGGCACGGCGGAGGCCGACAGTCGCAACGACAACTTCCGCGTCAAGCGCTACATCGCCAAGTACACGCTCAACCCGGCCATCGCGCATGGCGTTGCCCACGAAATCGGCTCGGTCGAGGTAGGCAAGTGGGCTGACCTGGTGCTGTGGAAGCCTGCCTTCTTCGGCGTGAAGCCCGCGATGGTGCTCAAGGGCGGGATGATTGCCGCTGCCCTGATGGGCGACCCCAACGCATCCATCCCGACCCCGCAGCCCATGCACTACCGGCCCATGTTTGGCAGCTACGGCGGTGCCGTGGCCAAGACCTCGCTGACCTTCGTGTCCCAGGCGGGGCTGGCGGCGGGCATTGGCGAGCGCTTCGGCCTGCAAAAACGCCTGGTGGCCGTCCGGGGCTGCCGCACCATCAACAAGGCCAGCATGGTGCTCAACGACTACGCCCCGCACATGGACATCGATGCGCAGACCTACGCCGTGCGCGCCGATGGCCTGTTACTGACCTGCGAGCCCGCATCCGTCTTGCCGATGGCACAGCGCTATTTCCTGTTTTGAACCCCCTGCCCATGTTGCACGCCCTCAAACGCATTCCCCAAGGCCAGGGCCTGGCCGCTGTCCTGCTTGCCCGTGCTGCCACCCTCACGCTGGACTGGGACCTGCGCCAGAAAAGCCGTTTCGATGGCCGGGACAGCGAGGGGCGCCAGGTGGGTGTTTTCCTGCCGCGCGGCACCCTGGTGCGGGGGGGGGATGTGCTGGTCACGCAAGACGGTGCCCTGCTGCGTGTCGTCGCAGCGCCTCAGCCGGTGCTCAAGGTCACGCCCTGCGCGGTGCACGGTTCCCCCTTCGACCTGATCCGGGCCGCTTACCACCTGGGTAACCGGCATGTACCGATCGAACTGCAGCCTGACCACCTCAAGTTCGAGCCCGACCATGTGCTGGCCGACATGCTGCGCCAGATGCACCTGACCGTGACCGAGGTCTGTGAGCCTTTCGAGCCCGAAGCCGGTGCCTACGGCGACCACCCCACCTTGGGTCACCACCACCATGCCCATGGGCCAGGCGAGCATGACCATGACCATGACCACGTCCATTGACCTGGCGCCGCCGCACGGGCCTTTGCTCCCTGCCGACGGGCCCTTGGAGTCCAGTGCCTTGCTGTCCCTGATGTGGTTGGCGTCGCCTGCTTTGCCGATCGGTGGGTTTTCCTATTCCGAAGGCCTCGAAGCGGCCGTCGAGGCTGGCTGGGTACGCGATGAAGCCAGTGCCGCGCGTTGGCTGGTGGACCAGCTCCACCTGTGCCTGGTCCGGGCCGATCTGCCGGTGGTGGCACAGGCCATCTCTGCCTGGCGAGGGCAGGACTGGCCGACGCTGCAGCGCCTGGACACCTGGGTGCGTACCACCCGTGAGAGCGCCGAATTCCGCCTGCAAAGCGAGCAGATGGGGCGCTCCCTGGTCGAATGGTTGCGCTCGCTGCGCACGCACGATGCTGCACTGGCACCGCTGCCGGAGACGCTCCGATCGCCCACCTACCCGCTGGCCTATGCCCTCGCGCTGGCGCTGCACACCCCGCCACATCAGGCGCCTGCCCATGGCCTGACAGCCTATGCCTTTGGCTGGGCGGAAAACCTGGTGCAGGCCGCGATCAAGGCCGTGCCCTTGGGGCAGGGGGCGGGCCAGCGCATCCTGGCCCAGCTGGCGCAGCACATTCCTGCCGCTGTCGCCCAGGCCCTCCGATTGCCGGAGGAAGAGCGCCAGTCCTTCAGCCCCATGCTGGCCATCCTGTCCGCCCGACACGAAACCCAGTACTCCCGATTGTTCCGCTCATGAATGCTCCTACACTGCACCACATCCCTGGCCGTACCAAGGCCCTGCCGCCGCTGCGTGTGGGTATCGGTGGCCCCGTGGGTTCCGGCAAAACCACCTTGCTTGAAATGCTGTGCAAGGCCATGCGTGAGCGCTACGACCTGATCGCCATCACTAACGACATCTACACCAAGGAAGACCAGCGCTTGCTCACGATCAGCGGGGCCTTGCCTGCTGAGCGCATCATGGGGGTGGAGACCGGCGGCTGCCCGCACACAGCCATCCGGGAGGACTGTTCCATCAACCTCGAAGCCATCGATCGCATGCTGGCTGAGTTTCCGAATGCCGACATCGTCTTTGTCGAAAGCGGGGGAGACAACCTCGCCGCCACCTTCAGCCCGGAATTGAGTGATCTGACGATTTACGTCATTGACGTGGCCGCTGGCGAAAAGATTCCCCGCAAGGGCGGGCCGGGCATCACGAAGAGCGATTTGTTCGTGATCAACAAGACCGACTTGGCGCCCCATGTGGGCGCGGACCTGGCGGTGATGGCGTCTGACACCCGGCGTATGCGCCCCGACCCGGAGCGTCGCCCCTGGGTGATGACCAACCTTAAGACGCAGGAGGGCTTGGCCGAGGTGGTGCGCTTTATCGAGCGACGCGGAATGCTGTTGCCCTGAGGGGGGCGAAGTGTGGAGACCGGTGCGGCCTCAGTGCACCACCACCGGGTTCTGGGCCAGGCCGGCGTAGCGGTCCAGCGCGTCTTCCACTTCTTCCTGGGTGGGTGTGTCGCGTTGCCAGGCCAGGATCTGCTGCTGGAACATCTCGGCCCAGGAGCCGTCCAGATAGACCTCCTTGCCGGAGCGCTTGTCCACGATCTCGAAGCCGTGGCGCGGCAGCGGTGGGATGGGGTGGCCGTCGGTGCTGGCCAGGGATCCGGTGGCGGGGGCCGCGTCCGCCAGCATGTGCACCACCGCGAAGGAATCCGAGTCGTAAAGCGTGTGCATGGTATTTCTCTTTTCAAGCCGTTTTATGCAGATCAGATGACGCCCGCCCTCGAAAGTTCAAGCGCTTGCCTCTGTCCCTTGCAGAAGCAGTATTCCACGAAAACCCGCGGTGAATCGCCAAGCCGGGCTGGCAGCCTCAGGGGGCTTGGTGGCTTTCCAGCTGGAGATCGGCAAAGTCCCCGTTCGATTGCGTCAGGCGGATGCGCACGGGCAGGTAGCCCAGGCTGGGGGCCAGCCACAGCTCGGCCTTCTGGTCGTAGTCGCGGCGGGGCAGGCGCAGCAGTTTGATGGCGGGCGTGGGGCCTGCGGGCAGTTCCAGGGTCTCCGGGCCTTCGATGGTGAAGGTCCAGCGGTCGGCCGCACGGGCGCTCACGGTGGTCAGGTGGATTTGCGTGCCGGTGGGGTAGCGTTCCGGTGCGGCAGCCAGCAGCCCGCCGACCTGGATGAACACGCTCAAGCGGTCCTGCGCGCCAGGACCGATGGCCGCGTCTGGCGTGTTGGCACTGAAGGTGACCTTGCCCTGGGCGGGATCGAAATGCGCCGCCTGTTCGCTACGGGATTTGTCCGAGAAGCGCTCCGGCAGCAGACCGTGGGCGCCGACGCGCCCCGTGCTGCGCTGCACCCGCGAGCCCACGAACAGCGCCGAGATCGACTGCTGCGCCTGGTAACGCGCGCCGTCGTGCTGCCAGACCAACTCGGCCCGAGCGCGGTAATGCAGCAGGCGCGCCTGGCCGGTCACGTCGAACTGCAGACGGGTCGGCGATGGCAGTTGTACCGGGGGCAGGGCAGTCTGGCCCAGTGCGCTATCGCCCTCTCTCGCGCTGTCGCCCGGCCGCACGATGCGCAGGGCCTGGGTCAGCGGATTGGGCGGGGGCGTTTCCGGTGCCTCGGTGGTGGCGGGCGCTGGCGCAGGGGGCTGATCGGCGGTGCTGGCGCTGTCCTGCGTGCTCAGGGCGGCAGTCGCGATGGCTTGGGCAGCTTCGGGTGAACTGGGAGCCTCGGCGTCGCTGGCGGTATCCGTACCAGCAGCGGTCTCCGGCGGTGTCCAGGGTGGGGTGGCTGTGCTTGCCGAAGGGCTGACAGCGGACCGCGCGTCACTGCGTGGGATGGGGCGAGCTTTTTTGCGGGGCTCTGGCCCGGGCGCTGTTGGGGCGGATGCGGTGGCCACTGCCGCCACCGGGCTGGGCAGGGGCACAATGCTGCGCGTCTGCAACACCGGCCCAGCGGGTGTCTGCGATGCCGCATCCTGGACGTCCAGCCCCTGTAGGCCCTGCAGCACCAGCCAGTGCGCTGCCAGCACGGGCACGGCCGTCAGCCACCAGCCATGCCGCTTCAGCATGCTGCGTTCCTGCCCCGAGAGATGGCCTTGATCTGAAAAGAAAAAACGGCGTTTGCCACCATGAAACTTGCTACCTACCGAGACGGTTCCCGCGATGGCCAATTGGTCGTCGTGTCGCGCGATTTAAGCCAAGCCCATTATGCGACCGGCATTGCCAACACCCTGCAGCAGGTGTTGGACGACTGGACTTTCCTCGCGCCCCAGCTGCAGGACCTGTCGAGCCAGCTCCAAGCCGGCCGGGCCCGCCATGCCTTTCCTTTCGATCCCCAGCAATGCCTGGCGCCCTTGCCGCGCGCCTACCAGTGGGCGGTGGCGGCAGCCTTTCCCACCCACGCCGAACTGGCTCGCCGGGCGGGCGCCGACGATGTGGCGCTGATGGCCAGTGGCCGTGAACCCTGTATCCGCCAGGCGGCCAGCGACGACCTGCGGGGCCCGTGCGACACCGTGAACCTGCCCAGTGCGGCGCTGGGCATCGATGCCGAAGCCGGCCTGGCTGCTGTGTTGGGCGATGTGCGCTGCGGCACCCCAGCCGAGCAAGCGGGTGGTGCGATCCGACTGCTGGCGCTGGCCTGCGAAATCACCCTGCGCCAGCCCCTTCCCGCTGAGCGCGCTGCAGGTGTGGGGCTGCTTCACAGCAAGCCCACCACGGTGTTCAGTCCCGTGGCTGTCACCCCCGACGAGCTGGGCGAGGCCTGGGCCGAGGGGCGGGTGCGCCTGACGCTGCAAACCGCCTGCAACGGCCGCAAACTGGGCCTGTGCGACGCGGGGACGATGGCCTGGAGCTTTCCCGAACTGATCGCCCATCTGGCCCGCACCCGCAACCTGCGCGCTGGCACCCTGCTGGGCACTGGGCCGGTCAGCGTCCCCGGCGTACCGGCCGAGGCTCCCACCGAATGGCCCCAGGGCCACAGCTGCCTGGCCGAAAAGCGCTGGGCGGAAACCCTGCTGCATGGCCAGCCGCGCACCTCCTATCTGCAACCGGGTGACACGGTGCGGGTGGAGATGAAAAACCGCCAGGGCCAGAGCCTGTTTGGCGCGATTGAGCTGGAGATTGCCGTGGCGCAATGACACTGCCACGGTTGAAGATCAAATCAGCCTCCAGGCCAATGGATACCAGCGGTAATAGCTATTAAAAAGTGAGCGTCAGGCGCTCGCCAGCACCTGGTCCAGCGCCTGGGCGAAGCTACCCACGGTGCGGTCCACGGCCTGCCACTTGTCCAGGCCGAACAGGCCCAGGCGGAAGGTGCGGAAGTCAGGGCCCTCGCCGCACTGCAGGGGCACGCCGGCGGCAATCTGCAGGCCCAGGGCGCGGAATTTCTGGCCGTTCTGGATCGCGGGGTCGCTGGTGTAGCTCACAACCACGCCGGAGGCCTTATAGCCCTCGGCCGCTACGCTGGGGAAGCCCTTGCTTTCGAGCAGCGCGCGGATCTTGCCGCCCAGCTCCACCTGGCGCGCGCGCAGGGTGTCAAAGCCGATGGCGCGGGCCTCGGCCATGGCGCTGTGCAGGCGCAGCAGGCCATCGGTGGGCATGGTGGCGTGGTAGGCAGCCTGGCCTTTTTCATAGCCTTCGGCAATCTGCAGCCATTTTTTGAGGTCGCAGGCAAAGCTGCTGCTGGTGGTGCCATCGATGGCCTGGCGGGCGCGCTCGCTGAGCATCACCATCGCGCCGCAGGGCGAGCTGCTCCAGCCTTTTTGCGGGGCGGAGATCAGCACATCGACGCCGGTGGCCTGCATGTCCACCCACAGCGTGCCAGACGCAATGCAGTCCAGCACGAACAGTGCGCCCACATCGTGCGCGGCATCGGCCACGGCGCGCAGGTAGGTATCGGGCAGCAGGATGCCGCTGGAGGTCTCCACATGCGGGGCAAAGACCACGGCCGGGCGCTCGGTGCGGATGGCGGCCACCACCTCCTCAACGGGGGCGGGTTGCCAGGGGGCTTGCGGGCCTTCACCGACCTGGCGGGCCTGGCAGACCACGGTGCCGCTGGCGAAGCCGCCCATCTCGAAAATTTGCGTCCAGCGGAAGCTGAACCAGCCATTGCGCACGATCAGCGCTTTCTTGCCGTGCGTGAACTGGCGGGCCACGGCCTCCATGCCATAGGTGCCGCTGCCGGGAACGATCACCGCGCTGTGGGCGTGATACACCTCTTTCAGCGTGCCAAGGATGTCCTGCATCACGCCGACAAAGCGCTGCGACATGTGGTTGAGCGAGCGATCGGTATAGACCACCGAATATTCAAGCAGGCCGTCGGGGTCAATCTCGGGCAGCAGTCCGGGCATGGGAAAAGTCTCCGTCAAAAAATCAAAGAAAGGGCCTGGGGACAAGGTTTGGGGGCCAGGCTGGTCAAAGCGGCTGAGCTTAGCAGGGCAGGTTCAGGCTTTGGGATAGCTTCGGCCGCCAAAAATGCCCGTGCCCACGCGCACCAGCGTGCTGCCGGCGGCAATCGCAGCGTCCAGGTCGGCGGTCATGCCCATGGAGAGGGTGTCAAAGACCGTGGCATCCACCGCCCCCGATTGACGGATCTGGTCAAACAGCGCCTGGGTGCGCGCATGCACGGCGTATTGGGCGGCGTAGTCGGGTGCCGGTTCGGGAATGCTCATCAGCCCGCGCAGGCGCAGCCGGGGCAGGGCGGCGATGGTGCGGGCCAGGTCCAGCGCCTCGTCTGGCGCCACGCCCGATTTGGTCTCGCCACCATCCATGTTCACCTGGATACAGATGTTCAGCGGCGGCAGGTGCGTGGGCCGCTGGGCCGAGAGCCGCTCGGCAATCTTGAGCCGGTCCACCGTGTGCGCCCACTGAAAATGCTCGGCCACCAGCTTGGTCTTGTTGCTCTGGATGGGACCAATGCAATGCCAGACCAGGTCGGGCCAGGCGGCCAGCGCTGGGTCGGCCATCTTGTCCACGGCTTCCTGCAGGTAGTTCTCGCCAAAGGCGCGCTGGCCGGCCTGGGCAGCTTCGGCCACGGCCGTGGCGGGAAAGGTCTTGGAGACGGCGAGCAGCGCCACGCTGTCCGCAGGGCGACCGGCGCGTTGGCAGGCTTGGGCGATCTGCGCCCGCACGGCTTCGAGCTGATGTTGGATCGTGGTCATAATCGTTCAGAGCGTACCAAACACCGTCGAGGACACCGTGGACATCACCCAGTTGCTGGCTTTCAGCGTCAAGAACAAGGCTTCCGATCTGCACCTCTCCGCCGGCCTGCCGCCGATGATCCGGGTGCATGGCGATGTGCGCCGCATCAATGTGGAGCCGCTGGACCACAAGGCGGTGCACGCCATGGTGTACGACATCATGAACGACGCCCAGCGCAAGGCCTATGAAGAGTTTCTGGAGGTCGATTTCTCGTTCGAGATCGAGGGGCTGGCGCGCTTTCGGGTCAACGCCTTCAACCAGTACAGGGGCGCGGCAGCGGTGTTCCGGACCATTCCCAGCAAGATCCTGACGCTGGAAGAGCTGAATTGTCCGAAGATCTTTGCCGACCTGTCTCTCAAACCGCGCGGCCTGGTGCTGGTGACCGGTCCCACCGGCTCGGGTAAATCGACCACGCTGGCGGCGATGGTCAACCACTTGAATGAGTCGGAATATGGCCACATCCTCACCGTTGAAGACCCGATCGAATTCGTCCACGATTCCAAGAAGTGCTTGGTGAACCAGCGCGAGGTGGGGGGCATGACCCAGTCCTTTGCTGCCGCGCTGCGGTCTGCCTTGCGCGAGGACCCGGACGCCATTCTGGTCGGCGAAATGCGCGATTTGGAAACCATCCGCTTGGCAATGACGGCGGCGGAAACTGGCCACCTGGTGTTTGGCACGCTGCACACCTCCAGCGCTGCCAAGACCATTGACCGGATCATCGACGTGTTCCCGGCCGAGGAAAAGGAAATGGTCCGCGCCATGCTGTCCGAGTCGCTGGTGGCGGTGATTTCGCAAACCCTGTGCAAGCTCAAGGACGGCTCAGGCCGGGTCGCGGCGCACGAGATCATGCTGGGCACCAGCGCGATCCGCAACCTGATCCGCGAGGCGAAGGTGGCGCAGATGTACTCCACCATTCAGACCGGCAACAGCGTGGGCATGCAGACCCTGGACCAGAATCTGGCGGACCTTGTCAAGCGCAATGTGATCAGCCCCGCCGAGGCGCGCAGCAAGGCCAAGACACCCGAGAATTTCCCAGGCTGAGGCTGCCTGCAGCGCTGCTACAGAAAGCTCAGCTTCCGCTGTGGCTGGGCGTTGTTTCGGGGGCTGGTGCCGGGGCGATGCGGCGCAATTCGTCTTCGGAGATGATTTCAAACACCCGCACCACTTTGGTCACCCCGTCCACGCCCCTGGCGATTTCGGTGGCGCGCTGGGCTTCGCGCTGGGTGACCCGGCCCAGCAGATAGACGACGTTGCGCTCCGTCACCACCTTGTACACGCTGGCCAACAGGTCCGGCGCATCGACAAAGCTGGCGCGCACCTTGCCAGTGATCAGGGTGTCGGTGGAGCGCTGGCCCAGGGTGGACGGCGGCATGACGCCCAGATCGTTCACGATGCCGCGCACGTTGTCCACGGCCGCGACGACCTGTTCGACCCGTTGGCGGTCCTGGGCGGTAGGCACTTCGCCGGTCAGCAGCACATTGCGGTTGTAGCTGGTCACATTCACATGGCCCTGTTCGCCCAGCAGCTCACGGATGCGGTTGAGTGCACGCAGCTCGATGCCCTCGTCTTCGACCTGGGTGCCCGTGGTGCGGCGGTCGGTGGCCAGCATGCCGCCACCCACCACCGCGCCACCCACCACCAGGGGGACGCAGGCAGAGAGGCTGGCACTCAGGGCAGCGGCCGCGACCACGGCGCCTAGGATGCGGTTCAGGGCGGGTTTCATCAAGCAATCTCCTGTTCACCAAGTAACTGGGCATCCATGCCGTCGCACAGGCAGTGCAGGACCAGCCCGTGGACTTCGCGCACGCGGGCCGCGCGCTCGTGTGGCACGTTCAGCAGCACGTCGGTTTCGCGCAGCATGGCGGCCAAGGCGCCGCCGGTGCGGCCCGTGAGCAGCACGATGCTCATGTCGCGCTCGTGCGCGGCTTCGGCAGCGGCCAGCAGATTAGGGTCATGGCCGCCGACGGACAGCACGAGCAGCACATCGCCAGCCTGGCCCAGGGCCCGGACCTGGCGAGCGTATTGCTGGCGGGTGTCGTGGTGGCCGCTGGGCCCGGCCGTCAGCAGCGTGCTGTCGCCCGTGAGCGCCAGCGCAGCCAGTTCGGGCCGGTCGCGCTCAAAGCCGGCCACGCACAGCGCCGCGAAATGCTGGGCATCGGCGGCGGATGGCCCGTTACCGCAGGCGAGCACCTTGCCGCCGCTGGTCACGCAGGCCAGGATGGCGTGCACTGCTGCCGCAATCGATGGACTGAGGGCCTGCGCCGCCTGGTATTTGAGGTCGGCGCTGTCGATGAAATGCTGTTGGATGCGTTGCTCAAGCATGGGGGCTGGATGATACCTGCGGGGGGTGACGCCGGGGCTGTCGGGCGGGGGGGCGCGGGTTCAGGCGGCGTCGAAGGCCCCTTGCAGCCATTGCAGTGCCTCGCCTTCGACCAGCACGGCGTCGAAACGGCAGGGCGGCAATTGGGGCCAACGCAGCAGGTAATGCCGTGCCGCAAACACGATCCGCCGCTGCTTGGTGGCGCCGATGCTGGCGGCGGCCCCGCCGTGGCTGCTGCGGGCGCGGCTGCGCACTTCCACGAACACCACGGTGCCATCACGCTCGCGCATCACCAGGTCGATCTCGCCGCCGCCCCGACCCGGGGTTCGATAATTGCGCGCCAGCAAGCGCAGACCAGCGGCCTGCAGATGGGCCAGGGCCTGGTCTTCGGCGGCATTGCCCCGCTGCCGGGTGGTGGCTCGCGGTGCGGCCCGGGCGCTGGTGCCCGGCTGGCGGTTCGGCTTTTGACCAAGGAAATCCATTGAGTGCCTCTTTCGTTTCCGCCCTGGGCGCCGCGCACGACGCGGCCTCGTCGCAGCATTATCCGCAGGGGGCGCTGTATGTGGCCGCCACACCGATCGGCAACCTGGCCGACATCACGCTGCGCACCTTGCATGGCCTGCAGCTGGCCGATGCCATCGCCTGCGAGGACACCCGCCACACCCAGTCCTTGCTGCGGGCCTATGGCATCGACAAGCCGGGCAGCAGCCTGCTCGCCGTCCACCAGCACAACGAGGCCGAGGCTGCCCAGGCCGTGCTGCAGCGCCTGCAGGCCGGTCAGCGGGTGGCCTATGTCAGCGATGCCGGCACTCCGGGCGTGAGCGATCCCGGCGCGCGTCTGGTCGCCGCCGTGCGTGCGACGGGCCTGCGGGTGGTGCCCTTGCCGGGGGTGAGCAGCGTGACCTGTGCGCTCAGCGTGGCGGGCGTGGTGCCGCACAGCCCGGCGCAGGAAGGGTTTGTCTTTGCCGGCTTTCTGTCGCCCAAGGCGGGCGAGCGCGCGGCGGCCGTGCAAGCCTTGGCCCAGGAAAGCCGCTGCGTGCTGCTGCTGGAGGCGCCGCACCGCATCGCCGACCTGGCGCAGGCCCTGGCCGTGCTGGGCGAGCGCCCCGTCACCTTGGCGCGGGAGCTGACCAAGCAATTCGAAGACATCACCACCCAGCCCGCCCAAGCCCTGGCCGAATGGCTGGCCGGTGCCCCCCAGCGGGCCAAAGGGGAGTTCGTGGTCGTGCTGCACCCCGTCGCCACGACGGCCGACACGGGCGAGCCGCTACGGGTGTTGCGCCTGCTGCTGCAGGAGTTGCCGCTCAAAACTGCGGTGCGCCTGGCCGCCGAGATCACCGGAGCGCAGCGCAACGCGCTCTACGACACGGCCTTGGCCTGGAAGCGCACGGGGGCGAAGGATTTGGAGTGAAAAGTGGCTCCAAGTCAATAGAATCAAGCGGTACTAGCTATCAAATCAGGAGTGACTGACGGGCTGATGGGCAAAACCCCAGGGCTGGCAGGCGCCCGCCAGCCGGGCTAGACTGTTCACCACTTGAAAGCCTGCCATGAACGTCCTTGAAACCCTTACCCTCCAGGCCCCCGCAATGGCGGCCCTGCGTCGCGACATCCACGCCCATCCCGAACTGTGCTTTGCCGAAGTCCGCACGGCCGATCTGGTGGCCCAGAAGCTGACGGAATGGGGTATTCCCGTGCAGCGGGGCCTGGGCATCACCGGGCTGGTGGGCATCGTGCACGGCCGGGATGGCGGTGCCTGCGGCCGGGCGATTGGCCTGCGTGCCGACATGGATGCGCTGCCCATGACCGAGACCAACACCTTTGCCCACGCCAGCCGCTTCCCCGGCAAGATGCACGCCTGCGGTCACGACGGCCATACCGCCATGCTGCTGGCGGCGGCCCAGCACCTGGCGCATCATCGGAACTTTGATGGCACGGCCTACCTGATCTTCCAGCCGGCGGAGGAGGGCGGTGGCGGCGCCCGCGAAATGATGAAGGACGGGCTGTTCGACCGTTTCCCTATGGAAGCCGTTTTTGGCATGCACAACTGGCCCGGCATGGCGCAAGGGCAGTTTGCCGTCAGCCCAGGGCCGGTCATGGCGTCCAGCAACGAGTTCAAGATCGTCATCCGAGGCAAGGGTGGGCACGCCGCGTTGCCCCACACCACCATTGATCCGGTGCCGATTGCCTGCCAGATGGTGCAGGCCTTTCAGACCATCGTTAGCCGCAACAAGAAGCCGGTGGATGCGGGGGTAATCTCGGTCACCATGATCCACACCGGTGAGGCCACCAATGTGGTGCCCGATGTTTGCGAGATTCAAGGCACGGTGCGCACCTTCACGCTGGAGGTGCTGGACATGATCGAGGCCCGCATGCGCCAGGTGGCCGAGCACACCTGTGCCGCCCATGGCGCCAGCTGCGCCTTCGAGTTCGAGCGCAACTATCCACCCACGATCAACAGCCCCGCCGAGGCTGCCTTTGCCCGCGCCGTCATGGCCGAGATCGTGGGCGAAGCGAATGTGCTGGACCAGGAGCCCACCATGGGCGCCGAGGACTTCGCCTACATGCTCCAGGCCAAGCCCGGGGCGTACGCCTTCATCGCCAATGGCGACGGCGACCACCGCGCCCTGGGCCATGGCGGTGGCCCCTGCACGCTGCACAACCCCAGTTATGACTTCAACGACGCGCTGATTCCCCTGGGGGCCACCTACTGGGCGCGCCTGGTGGAGCGCTGGCTGGGAACCCCCCGTCCGACCACGCCCTGAGCTGCGTCGCCCGCATCCGCTGAGAGGCGGTGCTTTTTGTGCGCTGTGGTGCATTTGCGACGCCCAAAGTGCTTGACCCACGGTGGGTCTTTGGCGATAATCGCCGGCTCTGCATTTAGTGCAGGGTATCTGCCCAGAGCGAAGTGCTGCAAATGGTTTGCGGCGCGGACAACGGGCCCAAGACTGACTGGCTGGTTTCA
>CAZQXQ010000006.1:0-37756 GCA_964597235.1 uncultured Burkholderiaceae bacterium
TGGTGGGCGGGCTGCTGGCCAGCCAATTGCTCACGCTGTTCAGCACCCCGGTGATCTATCTGGCTTTTGACCGCTGGGCACGCCGGGCGAAGGGCGCGGCGTGAACCTGTCGGCCGCATTCATCCAGCGCCCCATCGCCACCCTGCTGCTGACCCTGGGGCTGGCGCTGGCGGGGGTGCTTGCGTTCTTCCGCCTGCCCATCGCGCCGCTGCCCCAGGTCGAGTACCCGACGATCTCGGTCACCGCCAACCTGCCCGGCGCCTCGCCCGAGACCATGGCCGCCACGGTGGCCACGCCGCTGGAGCGGGCGTTGGGGGCGATTGCGGGCGTGACGGAAATCACCTCGCGCTCCACGCTGGGCAGCACGCGCATCACGCTGCAGTTCGACCTGGACCGCAACATCAACAGCGCGGCGCGCGACGTGCAGGCCGCCATCCAGGCCTCGCGCACGCTCTTGCCTACGGGCATGCCCAGCAACCCCCAGTACCGCAAGGCCAACCCGGCCGACGCGCCGGTGATGATCCTGGCGCTGACCTCGGACCAGCTGGGCCGGGGCCAGCTGTACGACGCTGCCTCCACCGTGCTGGCCCAGCGCCTGGCGCAGATCGAGGGCATCGGCCAGGTGGACCTGGGCGGTGGCGCGCTGCCAGCGGTGCGCATCCGCGTCGATCCGCAGCGGCTGGCCGCCAACGGCCTGGCGCTGGACGATGTGCGCGTGGCCGTCACCGCCAGCCACGCCAACCGGCCCAAAGGCGTGCTGGACGACGGCCAGCGCAGCTGGCAGATCGGCGCCAACGACCAGTCGCGCACCGCGCAGGACTACGCACCGGTGGTCATTCGCTATCGAAACGGGAGCGCACTGCGCTTGTCGGACGTGGCTGAGGTCACGGATTCGGTGCAGGACACCCGCAACTACGGCATGGCCAACGGCAAGCCCGCCGTGCTGCTGATGCTCTACAAGTCGCCGGGCGCCAACATCATCGAGGCGGTGGACCAGGTCTACGCGCTGCTGTCCCGCTTGCAGGCCAGCATTCCGGCGGCCATCGACCTGACGGTGGTCTCCGACCGCACCCCGCCGATTCGCGCCGCGCTGCGCGAGGTGGAGCACGCGCTGGCGCTGGCCGTGGGGCTGGTGATCCTGGTGGTCTTCCTGTTCCTGCGCAAGGTGCGGGCGGCGCTGATTCCCAGCGTGGCGGTGCCGGTGTCGCTGGCTGGCACCTTCGGCGTCATGTATTTGTGCGGCTACACGCTGGACAACCTCTCGCTGATGGCGCTGACCATTGCCACCGGCTTTGTCGTGGACGACGCCATCGTTGTGCTGGAGAACATCACCCGCCACCTGGAGCGCGGCAAGACCGCCTTGCAGGCAGCGCTCGACGGCACGCGGGAGATTGGCTTCACCGTGGTGTCGATCAGCCTGTCGCTGATCGCGGTGTTCATACCCATCTTCCTGATGGGCGGCATCGTGGGGCGGCTGTTCCGCGAGTTCGCGGTGGTGCTGTCGGCGGCGATTTTGGTGTCGATGGTGGTCTCGCTCACCACCACGCCGATGATGTGCGCGGCGCTGCTGCGGCCCGTCCCGGCGCCGGCCGCACCACAGCGCAGGGGCTGGGCCAGCCGGCTCTCCAGCGGGGTGCAGGCAGCGCTGCTGCGCGGCTACCGCCATTCGCTGGCCTGGGTGCTGCGCCACCAGGCCGTGACGCTGCTGGTGCTGGCGGCGGTGGTGGGGCTGAACGTGCACCTGTACGGCGCGATCGAGAAGGGATTTTTTCCGACGCAGGACACCGGGCGCATCGGGGGCTTTATCCGCGCGGACCAGGCCACGTCCTTCCAGGCCATGCAGCAGCGGCTGGAGCGCTTTGTGGCGCTGGTGCGCGAAGACCCGGCCGTGGCGCATGTCACCGGCTTCACCGGCGGCTGGCAGCGCAACAACGCGGCGATGTTCCTGACGCTCAAGCCGCGCAGCGAACGCAGCGAGTCGGCCGAGCAGGTGATCGAGCGCCTGCGCAAAAAACTGGCCAAGGAGCCTGGCGCCCGGCTGTCGATGTTCCAGCAGCAGGACATCCGCATCGGCGGGCGACAGCCCAGTTCCAGCTACGAATACACCCTGCAGTCCGACGACCTGGAAGAGCTGCGCACCTGGGAGCCCCGCATCCGCCAGGCGCTGTCGCGCCTGCCCGAGATCACCGACGTGAACACCGACCAGCAGGACCGGGGCCTGCAAACCCTGCTGGCGGTGGACCGCGACGCACTCGCCCGCCAGGGCCTGACCATGCGCCAGTTCGACGCCGCCCTGTCCAACGCCTACAGCCAGCGGCAGATTGCGGTCATCCACAACCCCTTGAACCAGTACCGCGTGGTGCTGGAACTGGCCGAAGACCGCTTGCAGGGCCCCGACAGCCTGCGCGACCTGCCGCTGGTGACCAGCACGGGCCAGGCCGTGCCGCTGACCAGCGTGGCGCGCCTGCAGCCCAGCCTGGCGCCGTTGGCGGTGAACCACCAGTCGGGCACCCCGGCCACCACGGTGAGCTTCGAGCTGCCCCCAGGCGGCAGCCTGTCCAGCGCCACGGAGGCCATCACCAACGCCCTGGCCGAGCTGGGCGTGCCGGTGTCGATCCGCGGCACCTTCGAGGGTACGGCCAAGGGCTTCCAGAACAGCCTGGGCACCCAGCCACTGCTGATCCTGGCCGCGCTGGTCACCATGTACCTGGTGCTGGGCATCCTGTACGAGAGCTTGGTCCACCCGCTGACCATCCTGTCCACCCTGCCCTCAGCGGGCATCGGTGCGCTGCTGGCGCTGCAGGCCTTCGAGACCGAGTTCTCGCTGATCGCGATGATCGGCGTGATCCTGCTGATCGGCATCGTCAAAAAGAACGCCATCCTGATGATCGATTTCGCGCTCGCCCACCAGCGGGCCACTGGCGCCAGCGCCGCCCAGGCCATCTACCGCGCGGCCCAGCTGCGGCTGCGGCCCATCCTGATGACCACCGCCGCTGCCCTCTTGGGCGCCGTGCCGCTGGCGCTGGGCCAGGGCGACGGCTTTGAGCTGCGCCAGCCCCTGGGCATCGCCGTGGTGGGCGGCCTGCTGCTGAGCCAGCTGCTCACGCTCTACACCACGCCGGTGGTCTATGTGGCGCTGGACCGGCTGCGCCAGTGGCGTCCTCGGCGCCCCGGAAGCCGCCGCCCACCCCGGCAGAATCCATCGCCTGCCGCACCCGAGAAATCCCATGCTGTCTGAACGCCTCGCCCTGCTTCCCCTCGCTACCGCCCTGGCCCTGCTGGCCGGCTGCAGCGCACCCCGCCCACCCGGCCCGCCGGCGCTGGACCTGCCGGCGCAGTTCAAGTACACCACCGCCCCGACGACGGACAGCGCCCCGGCCAGCGACGAACTGCCCGGCATCCCCGGCGCCTGGTGGACCCTGTTCAACGACCCGGTGCTGGATGCGCTGCAAGCCCAGCTGGCCGAGCGCAACCCCAGCCTGGCCGCCAGCGCCGCCGCCGTACGCGTGGCCCAGGCAGCGGTGGCCAGCAGCCGCGCCAGCCTGTTCCCCACAGTGAACCTGGGTGCCAACGCCACCCGCGCCGTCGCCCAACCGGGCGGCAGTCCGGCCACCACGGTGGGTGCGCAAGCCGCGCTGGCGAACTGGGAAATCGACCTCTGGGGCCGCATCGCTGCCAACGTGGACGCGGCCGATGCCCGCTTGCTGGCCAGCCGCCACACCCTGGCCGCCACCCGCCTGTCGCTGCAGGCCAGCCTGACGCAGACCTATTTCGCACTGCGCAGCAGCGAGGCCGTGGCCCAGCTGCTGGACCAGACGCTGGAGGCCTACGCCACCTCGCTGCGCCTGACCGAGCACCGCTACCAGGCGGGCGTGGCCTCGGCCGCCGACGTGGCCCAGGCCCAGACCCAGCTGCAATCCACCCGCGCGCAGCGGCTGGAAGTGCAGATTCAGCGCCAGCAGCTCGAAAACGCCCTGGCGACCTTGGTCGGCCAACCGGCTGCCGCCTTCCGCTTGGCAGACGACCGCATCGCGCAAGTGCCCACCGCACCCGTGGTGCCCCCGCAGTTGCCGGCCCAATTACTGGCCCGCCGCCCCGACATCGCCGCTGCCGCCGCCCAGGTGCAGGCCGCCGCCGCCCAGGTGGGCGCCGCGCAGGCCGCGCTGCTGCCCGCCGTCACGCTGACGGCCAGCGGGGGCTTTCGCAATTCCACGCTGGGCGGATTGCTGTCGTCCGGCCAATCGGTCTGGTCGCTGGCGCCCAACCTGGCCTGGGCGATTTTTGACGGCGGCGCCCGCAAGGCCACCCGCGACAGCGCCGGCGCCAGCTACGAGCAGGCCGTGGCCAGCTACACCCAGACCGTGCTCACGGCGCTGCAGGAAGTGGAAGACAACCTCGTCGCCGCCACCTTGCTGCAACAGGAAAGGACCGTGCTGCAAAGCGCCGTCGCCAGCGCCCGCCGCGCGCTGGACATCGCCCAGAACCAGTACCGCGCCGGCACTGTCAGCTACCTGAACGTGGTCACCGCCCAAGCCAGCGCCCTGAACGCCGAGCGCAGTTCCCTAGACGTGCGCAACCGCCAGCTCACCGCCGTGAACCAGCTGCTGAAGAATCTGGCGGGGCCGTGGGAAGAGACCCGTGAAGCGGGGGGTAAAGGCGCGTCGTAAACCGTGGCGCAACAGCAGGGACGGTGCCAGAATCTGCCCATGACTGCTCGACTGCCTCACACCCCGTTCACCGCTGCCGACTACCTGGCGTGGGAAGCCACGCAGGACCAGCGCAGCGAGTTCATCAATGGCGAGGCATTCGCCATGGCCGGCGGAACGCTGGCGCACAACAACGCTGCGTTGGCCACTGGCGCCACCCTGCGCCAACACCTGAAGGGCAGCCCCTACCGGGCGTTCGTCTCGGATGTGAAGGTGAACGTGCAGGCCAGCAACAGCCTGTTCTACCCCGATGTAGTGGTGGCCTGCCAGCCCGGCGACCTGGCCAACGCCCAGGCGCAGACCCTCACCGAGCCGATCCTGATTGCGGAAGTGCTGTCGCCCAGCACAGCGGCATTTGACCGGGGCGGAAAGTTTGCCCACTACCGGCTGCTGGACCGCCTGCAGGAATATGTCCTGATCGACACCGACACGCCCCGGGTCGAAGTCTTCCGGCGCAACGCGGCCAACCGCTGGGAGCTCTACCCCAGCACCGGCCTGGACGCGGCCGTCGAACTCGCCAGCGTGGGCTGGCAAGGGACAGTGGGTGATTTGCTGGCGTGAAAATCCAAGTAAAATCTGGCTCTAGACCAATAAATACCGGCGGTATTAGCTCTTATTTTAGGAGCATCATCCCACCCTCGCCGCCGCCCGGCGGCGCTTCCAGGCCAGCCAACCCAGGGCCAGGCCGGTGAGCAGGATGGGAAACAGCGAACCCAGGTTCAGCAGGGTCCAGCCCTGGGTGGTGACCAGCGCGCCGGAGGAGAACGAGGTCAGCGCCATCGTGGCGAACACGCAGAAATTGATCGCAGCCTGGGCACGGTCTTTCTCTTCGGGTCGATAGGCCTGCATGGCCAGCGTGGTGGCACCGGTGAACAGGAAGTTCCAGCCCACGCCCAGCAGGAACAGCGCCACGCCGAAGTTCTGGAAGTCCACCCCCGTCAGCGCAATCGCCACGCACAGCAGGTTCAGCACCACCCCCACGCCCATGACTTGCAACACGCCCCAGCGCTTGATCAAGTGGCCGGTGAAGAAGCCCGGCGCGAACATGCCGATCACATGCCACTGCAGCACCACGGCGGCATCGTCAAAGCCAAAGCCGCACACCTGCATGGCCAGCGGGGTGGCGGCCATCAGCAGGTTCATCACGCCATAGCCCAGCGCCGAGCCGATCACTGCCACCAGAAAGGTGGGCTGGCGCATCAGCACCGACAGGGGCCGGCCTGCAGACGCCGCCTTGGCACCGGTAGCGGCCGTAACAGGCTTGGGGGCTTCAGGGAAGCGGATGACCGCCATCAGCACCATCGCGATCACCGCCACACCGATCAGCGCGATGTAGGCGCCGGCAAAAGGCACAGGAAACAAGGTGCGGGTGCGGCTGGCCAGTTGCGGGCCGACGATGGCGCCGATCAGGCCGCCGGCCAGCACCAGAGACACGGCCTTTTCCTTGAAACCGGGGGCCACCAGCTCGGCAGCGGCAAAGCGGTAGAGCTGGCCATTGGCACTGTAGTAACCGGCCACCAGCGTGGCCAGGCACAGCAGTTCGAAGCTGCGCGAAAACGCCGCCCAGGCACAGAGCATGGCCGACACCATGGCCACCGCCAGCCCGATCTGGAACGACACCTTGCGTCCCCAGCGAGCCTGGCTGCGCGCCACCAGTGGGGTGGACAGCGCGCCGCCCACCACATAGCCCATCACGGGCAGGGTGGCCATCCAGCCGTAGGGGGCCAGCGCCAGGCCGACCAGGCCGTTGATGGCAATGAAGACGACGTTGTTGGTGAGGAACAGGCCCTGGCACAGGGCCAGCAGCCAGAGGTGGGGGGTCATGGGCCGCTCCTATCAGGATGGTCGCGCAGACGATGCGGCTCAATGGGTGCCGTGGAACGGCGCCCGCTTCACCGACAGCGCACGGGCCTGGCGCTGGACGGATTTTTTCTCGACGGTCCAGGGCTGGGTCGCCAGGGACAGCGTGGCCCAAGCCACCGCCCCGGCATTGATGCCCAGGGCCTGAAGGTTGAGATTGGACAAGCCATCGCAGGGCCGGTGGTAGCAACTGTCAAAGGGCTGGTCGGCAGTGCCACCCCACAGATCAGCCTCTTCCTGGGTTTTGGGCACGAAGCCACTGGTCTCCACCCCGCCCACGGGTACGCCCGCCGCAAAGAACGACCAATGGTCGCTGTAGGAATGCACCGGCACCGACTTGGTGGGAATGCCCCGGTGGCGGTAGTAGCGGGCAAAGGTTTCCTCAATCGCTGTTGCGCCGGGCGCACCGGCCGTGCCATCGGGGGACGCCGAACCGTCGCTATCCAAAATGAAGTAACCCGCGTTGGACGAGGCCAGCATGTCGAAGTTGAGGTACAGCGCAAGGCGCAGCCTCTCCGCCGTGGGCAGGGTCTGGACATAGTGGGTCGAGCCCTCCAGTCCCGTTTCCTCGGCGCCCCAGAGGGCAAAGCGGACCTTGTTCAGTGGCTGGACACGCGCCATCTGGCGGGCTGTTTCCAGCACGGCGGCCACGCCAGAGCCGTTGTCGTTGATGCCGGCCCCCTCCTGGACAGAGTCCAGGTGGGCGCCAATGAGGATCACCGCATCGTCCCGGCCTGCGCGAGACTCGGCCAGCAGGTTGAAGGTGGGCACAGACTCATCCAGGGTCTCCACCTTCACGCGCAGGCTCAACCCCTGGGGCACCAGGGCGGCCAGCCGCTGCCCCTGGTCCTGGGTGATGCCCACCACGGGCAAGGGGAGGGCGAAGTCGCTGTAAAGCATTCCCTGCAGCGGGCCCTCGACATTGTTGAAGACCACCACCCCGGACGCACCCGCCTGTGCGGCGTTGTGGGCCTTGTCCGAAAACGAACAGTCGCCGCGCTGGATGAGCGCCAGGCGCCCCGGCACAAAGCCTGCGAAATCCCCCGCAGCGCAGCCAGTGGGCGCCGACGGCATGCCCACCAGCGCGGAGACATCGCCACTGCCCGAATAGAAGAGCACCGTGTTGTCGATCACCTCGGGGCTGGGCGCGCGCAGCTCCAGCACCCCCGGGCTCAGCAAGGTGAAGCGCCGGACCGTGAAAGGCTGCACCGTGACGGCGTACCCGGCGTCCAGAAAAACCTTCCTGGCATAGTCCAGCGCCGCATTGAAACCGGTCGTGCCCGAAACCCGGTTGCCGCCGTTCGCCGCCGCAATGTCGGACAGCGCCACGAGGTGGGACTGCACGCCCTCCGCTGTGACACAGGAAGACAGCGTTTCGGGCGTGTGTTCGGCCTGGGCCGCGCACTGCGCAGGCGGGGCGCTGGCGTCGTCATCGAAGCCACAGGCGGACAGGCCCAGGGTCAGCGCCAGGGCCAGCAGGGGACGGAAAGGAAGGTGCATGGTAGATACGAATCTGATGATGTAGGACTCAGCCCAACCAGCCCTTGGGCACCTTGTCGGCCTTGGTTTCCACAGGGTTGGCCGTCAGCCACTGGGCGGCGTACTGGCGCATGAACTCGTGGGATTTTTCGACGCGGGCGTTCAGCCAGGCGTCGTAGGCGCCTTCACCCAGGATGACGGGCATGCGCTTTTCGCTGCCGGGGGGCTGGTAGCGCTGCATCAGCGCGTGGGCCTGGGCGGGGACAGTGAGCAGGGTGTAGCTCAGCAGCACCTCGCCCTCGGGGCTGGTCCACTGCGCCCACAGGCCCGCCACGCCCAGGGGCTTGCCGTCCACGCGGGCGATGCGGGTGGCCACGGCCTTGCCGCTGCGCCAGTCGTCGGCAAAAAAGGCCTGCATGGGCACGATGCAGCGCTGGCCCTGGAGCCAGGCATCCCGAAACGCCGTGGCCGTAGCGGCGGTCTCGGCCTTGGCATTGACCAGCTTGGGCGCGCGCAGCCGCCCGTCCGACGCCGACTTGACCCAGTGCGGTACCAGGCCCCATTGCGCGGGAACCAACATGCGCCCCGGGGCGGACGGCGCTTCGGGTGCGTCGCCGGTCACGGGCGCGCTGCGGATAAAGCATCCGGGCATACGCGGCCAGAGGTGGCGCTCGCCCAGCGCGTCGGGCGGTGCCACGCCAAAGGCTTCGGAATACAGGCTGGCCTGTTGCAGGCTTTCGTAATGAACGGTCATGCGGGGATCGTAACCGTGCCCCGCAGGAAGCAGCCGTCCCGGCAGAGACGGCCTAGACGGCTGCCTGCCCCTCAGGCGCCCAGCGCGGCGCGGGCCTTGTCGGGCGAGCCTTCCAGCCCGGCGCGGCCGCCCACGGTCATCACCGTGGGCATGGTGAAGGTGTGGTCCACCGAGGTGTAGTCGTAATAGCCCAGGCGGGCCAGCGGCCGGATGCGCGGAATGTCGATGCGGCCGTCGGGCGTCAGAAACGCATCGGCGATGTGCACAGCCAGTACGCGGCCAAACACCACGTCCACCGTGCCCATGGGGCCGTTGCCGGGGATGCGCACGGTCTGCAGGTACTGGCACTCGAACTGGATGGGCGACTCAGCCACGCGCATCGGCCGCACCAGGCGCGACGGGACCTTGGTCAGGCCGCAGACCTCGAACTCGTCCACCTCGGGCGGGAACTCCTCGGAGCTGCGGTTGACGGCCTCGCGCAGGTCGTAGGTGGCCATGTTCCAGACAAACTCACCTGTCTGTTCGGCGTTGACGGTGCTGTCCTTGCGCTCGCCGGCCGAGGTCTGGTTGGCAGAAAACATCACCGTGGGCGGATCAAACGTGACGTTCTGGAACTGGCTGTAGGGCGCCAGGTTGGGCACGCCATCGCGGCTGACGGTGGAAATCCAGCCGATCGGGCGCGGCACGACGCAGGACTTGAAGGGGTCGTAGGGCAGGCCATGGGGCTGGCGGCCGGGTTCGTAGTACATGGGGGCGGCAATCCAAAAAGTCTAAAGGGGGGAGATCCAGTTCAGTCGGCCTTGAAGCCGCTGGCCTTGACGACCTGGGCCCAGCGCACGCGCTCGGCATCGACCAGGCGCTTGGCGTCGTCTTGCGAGGTGCCGGAGACGCTGAAGCCGGCCTCTTCCAGCTTTTTCTTGATCTCGGGCGACTGCACCGCTTTGACGGCCTGGGCGTTCAGCGTGGCCACGACCTGCGCGGGGGTGCCGGTGGGTACAAACAGCGTGAACCAGGCGGAGAAGTCGGCCTTGGGGTAGCCCGCTTCGGCAAAGGTGGGCAGCTCGGGCAGCAGCGCGCTGCGCTTGGGCGCGGTGGTAGCCAGGCCGCGCATCTTGCCGCCCTTGATCTGCGCCACGCCCAGCGCAGTGGACACCAGCGCACCCTGCACTTCGCCCGCAACAATGGCCTGCACAGCGGCACCGGTATCGCGGAAATGGATGGTCTCGACCGGGAAGCCGGCCATGTCGCCCAGCATGTTCGCGCCGAAATGGCCGGGCGTGCCCGCACCAAAGGTGGCGAAGTTGACCTTGCCGCCCTGGGCCTTGGCCGCGCGCACGAAGTCGGCCACCGACTGCACCGGCGAATTGGCGGGCACGACCAGGATGAAGTCGGTGCGCGCCACCTCGGCCACGGGCACCAGCTCCTTGGCGGGGTCATAGGGCAGTTTGCTAAACGCGGCCGGGGCGATGCTGATGGCGCTGACGTCAGCAATCAGCACGTTGTAGCCGTCGGCAGGGGCTTTGGCGATGGCACCGGCTGCAATCTGGCCACCTGCACCGGTGCGGTTTTCCACGATCACGGACTGCTTGAGGTTGTCGCCCAGCTTGATGCCCAAGGTGCGGGCCAGCACATCGGGGCCGGTGCCCGGGGCAAAACCCACGGCGAGCTTCACGGGCTTGTCCGGGTAGCCCGAGGCCTGGGCAAAAGAAGGTGCGGCAAGGGCGGCACAGCAGCCGGCAACAAGGGCCGCCACGGTGCGGCGCGAAACAGAAAGAGCCATGATCAAGGTCCTGAAACGAAAGCGGTTGCGGGGAGACAGCGCCCCTCTGGGGCCACACCGTCCATGTCGCCATCGTAGGCGTGCACGGGCCCCGACCTTGTCCCCCAAAAGGTGGACAGGAAAACCCCCATGCCCCACGCCGGCATCGGGTGCACTGCCTAAAATGCCGGTCCCCAATTCCTTCCCTCCCCCCGCTTTGGAGCCCCCATGCAGCTGATCCCGGTGACCCCCGCCAGCCCCACCCCCGGGGGGCTGGAGGCCGCGCAGCAGGCGCTGGCTGGGGTGATCGCCAGCATTGGCCGCCCGGACTTTGGTCATGCGGCGTTGGCGCAGCTGAACCGCTGGATGCCGTTTTGCTGGATGTCCGTGTACACGGTGTTTGCCGACCAGGCGCCCCGCCTGCACACCGTGGGCTGCTACCAGACCGCCGACGGCACATTGGACTCCTGGGCGGTGTACCAGCAAGGCCTGTACCGGCAGGACGAAACCTTCCACATTGCCCGCGAGCATCTACAGCCCGGCGCCATGGCGGTGATGCACTGGGTAGCCAAGGAAATCCCGCCGCCGCACCGCGCCCAGATTTACCAGCGCCACGGCCTGCGCGAGCGCCTGTCCATCGTGTCGGCCACCGGCGAGCAGGGCCTGTTCGCGCTGAACCTCTACCGCACGACCGAACAGCGCCCGTTTTCAGACAACGCCATCGACGCGGTGCGGACCCTGGCGCCCACGCTGCTGGCCTGCGTGCAGACCAGCGCCGCCATCGGTGCACCACTACAGCCCATGCCGGCGGCGGGCCCCGGCTTTTTGGACGAGCTGCCCGACCGCGAGCGCGAAGTCTGCGAGCGCCTGCTCAAAGGCTGGACGCAGGACGGCATTGCCGCCGACCTGGGCCTGGCGCCCTCCACCGTCAAGACCTACCGCAACCGCGCCTTCGCCCGGCTGGGCATCCACAGCCGGCACGCGCTGTTTGCGCTGGCAGCCAGCACCTGAAAACCAGGGCCGCGCGGGATCAACCCAGCACCAGCGCCGCCAACGCCGCCAGCGGCGCGGTCTCAGCGCGCAGCACGCGGGGGCCCAGGGTGACGGGCAGGAAGCCATGGCGCAGGGCCAGGTCTTCCTCGGCGGGGCTCAAGCCGCCCTCAGGGCCGGAGAGGAAGGTGACGGGCCCTGGCGCGGCAGCCGCAGCCTCGGCCAGGGGCCGGCCGCCGGGGCGCAGCGACAGCACCAGGCGCGGCCCAGTGGCGGCCAGGGCCTGCGCGGCGGGGTCGGCCAGCCAGTCGGCAAGGGTCTGCGCGGCGGGAATCTCGGGCACGCGGTTGCGCCCGCACTGCTCGCAGGCGGCCACGGCCACGGCCTGCCAGTGGGCGCGTTTCTTGTCGCCGCGCTCGCCCTTGAGCTTGAGCACACTGCGCTCGGCCAGCAGCGGGGTGATGGCGGCCACGCCCAGCTCGGTGGCCTTCTCGACCAGCCAGTCCATGCGCTCGTTGGCGGTGATGCCGGCCAGCAGGTGCACGGCGCGGGGGGCCTCGCGCTCGATGGGGTCGTGGGCCAGCACGCGCACCTGCACATCGCTGCGGCCCATGCGGGTGACCTCGGCCTGCCACTGCCCGCCTTCGCCGTTGAACAGGGTGATGGCATCGCCCGGCTGCAGGCGCAGCACCTGCACATGGCGGGCCGCGCCGGCGGGCAGGTCGAGTTCGGCGCCGGCAGCCAGCGGCAGGGGGCAATAAAAGCGGGGCATTGCTATGCTTTCAAGAGCTATTAGCGCTGACAAACAGGGGCCTAGAGGCCGATTTGGCTCGAAACCTGGGGCGAGTCTCAGACCCGGCCAAAAGCGTAGCCCGTGGGGGCCTGGATGCCCTCGATCTCGTCCACCAGGCGCAGCAGCGGCGCCAGTTCGCGGTAGCGGCTGGCGGTGGAACGGATGTAGGCGATGAAGCGCGGCGCGTCGGCCAGGTACTTGGGCTTGCCGTCGCGCAGGGTCAGTCGGGCGAAGATGCCGGCCACTTTGAGGTGGCGCTGCAGGCCCATCCACTCGACGGCGCGGTAGAACTCGCCAAAGTCCGCGCCCCAGCCGCTGGCGCTGTTCGCGCCCAGCAGGCCGGCCTTGCGGGCCTTTTCCCAGTAGCGCACGGTGAGGTCGATGACAAATTCCTCGTCCCAGCTGATAAAGGCATCGCGCAGCAAGCTGGCGATGTCGTAGGTGATCGGGCCTTCGACCGCGTCCTGGAAGTCCAGCACACCCAGCGGCTGGCCGGCGGGCGCAGCCATCAGGTTGCGGGTCATGAAGTCGCGGTGGACGAAGACCTTGGGCGCTTCCAAGTTGTTGGCGACGATGGCGTCAAAAGCCTTGGCCAGCGTGGCTTGTTGGGCGTCGGACAGGGTCTTTGCGCGGTGACGGGCGATGTACCAGTCGGGGAACAGCGCCAGCTCGCGGCGCAGCAATGCGTCGTCGTAGGCCGGCAGCACGCCAGGGCGCGAGGCGCGCTGCCATTCCACCAGCAGGTCGATGGCGCGGCGGTACCAAGCTTCGGCGTCTTGCGGGCGCTCGGGGTTCAGGTGCTCGATGACCGTGCGGGCGCCCAGATCGCTCAAGAGCATGAAGCCCTGGGCCTCATCCCAGGCCAGGATCTGTGGCACGTTCAGACCGGCCTGCGCCATCAGGGCCTGCACCTGCACGAAGGGGCGGCAGTCTTCCTTGTCGGGCGGGGCGTCCATGACGATGCGGCTGGCGCCGTCGGTGGTGTCGATGCGCAGGTAGCGCCGAAAACTCGCATCGGCCGAGGCCGGGCGCAGGCTGGCGGGGACTAGGCTTTGGGTGGCGACCAGCGGGGCGAGCCAGGCTTCGAAGGCCGCCCGACGGGCCGGATCGGGCCAAGCCACGGCTGGGGCCTCAGAGGGGGTTGCGGGCGTGCCGGCCATGCCGGACAGGGGGGAATCGGAGGGGTGGGCAGCGGGGTGGCTCATGGATAATCGGATTCTAAAACCCGCCTCCTCCCCAGGCGATTTCCCTGAATCCCTCCCCCCCTGGCTGTCACTTTGCGCTCCCTGCCCCGCCACCCGCTGACCCTGGCCCCGCGCCGCCCTGCCTTCCTGCGGCCCCTGGTGGCGGCGCTGGGCTTGGCGTGGGGGCTGTCCGGCCTGGCCTGGGCCGACGCTGCGCCCGAGGCCACCGCCGAAGCCGCGCCCCCCCAGCTGCGCGGCAGCCCGGCGCTGCAGGAAACCCTCACGCCCGAAGAACGCAAGCAGCGGCCGGTGTTCGTGTCCAGCGATCGCCTCGAAGGCCAGACCGACGCCAAGGCCGTGCTGGAAGGCAACGCCGAACTGCGCCGCGCCGACACCGTGATCCGCGCCGACCGGGTGGAATACACCGTGCCCGACGACCTGGCCAGGGCCCAGGGCAAAGTCCACATCAACCGCGCCGGCAACCGCTACGAAGGCACGGCGCTGGAATTGAAGGTGGATGCCTTCGAGGGCTTTTTTGACGATGCGCAGTTTCGTCTGCTCAAGACGGGGGCCCATGGCGGCGCCAGTCGGGTGGAATTCCTGGACGCGGACCGGAGCATCATCCACCACGCCACCTACACCACCTGCCAGAAAAACGACGAAGCCAGCTGGCAGCCCGACTGGGTGCTGCGCGCCAAGACCCTGCGGCTGGACAACCTGGAAGAAGTGGGCGTGGCCGAGGACGTGACGCTGGAATTCAAGGGCATGGCCCTGCCGGCCATCCCGTCGATCTCGTTCCCGCTGTCGGACAAGCGCAAGAGCGGGCTGCTGCCGCCGACCATCGCCATCGACTCGCGCAGCGGTGTCGAGTACGCCCAGCCCTGGTACTGGAACATTGCACCCAACCGGGATGCCACCCTCAACGCCGCCATCAAAAGCAAGCGCGGCGTGAGTCTGGGGGGCGAGTTCCGCTACCTCGAACCCCATTACAAGGGCCAGACCCTGGCCGACTGGATGCCCAACGACGCGCTGCGCGACCGCCAGCGCTGGAGCCTCTCGGGACAGCACCAGGGCCAGCTGGACAGCCCCATTGGCGGGCTGGGCCTGAACCTGAACCTGCAGCGGGTCAGCGATGACGACTACTGGCGCGACTTCCCGCGCGCCACCCAGCCGCTGCGCCAGCGCCTGCTGCCCGGCGATGCGCAGCTGAACTGGGCACAAAACGACCAATCCGCCCGCCTGCGGGTGCTCAAGTGGCAAACCCTGCAGGACCTGGCCTCCCCCATCCTGCCGCCCTACGACCGCATGCCCCAGCTGCAATGGCGCTATGCCCCGACCCAGCTGGGCGCTGGGCTGGAGGCCAGCGTCGAACTGGACACCACCCGCTTCGAGGCGGCACGCTCCGCGCTGCGCAACCAGGCCAACGGCCAGCGCAGCTACGCCATGGCGCAAATCCGCCGGCCCTTTGTGCGCCCGGGCGGCTTCATCACCCCCCGCCTGCAGCTGCACACCACGCACTACGAGCTTGATGGCGCCATGGCCAACGGCAGTCGCAGCGCCAGCCGCAGCCTACCCACCTTTAGCCTGGACAGCGGCCTGGTGTTCGAGCGCGATGCCAGCTACCTGGGCCGTAACTTTGTTCAAACGCTGGAGCCGCGCGCCTTCTACACCTACACGCCGTTTCGCGACCAGAGCGCGCTGCCGGTCTATGACACGGCGGCCAATGACTTCAATTTCGCGACCATCTACACCGAGAACGCCTACGGCGGCCACGACCGCCTGGCGGACAACAACCTGCTGACCGTGGGCGCATCCACCCGGCTGTTGGATCCCGGCACCGGCGCCGAGGCTGCCCGGTTTGGCATCGCGCAGCGGGTGCGGTTTTCCGACCAGCGGGTGACCTTGCCCGGCGAAGCGCCGATCAACGATCGCCTGTCCGACCTGATGCTGGGCGCGGGCCTGCAGTGGACGCCCGCCTGGGGGCTGGACGCCACGGTGCAATACAACCCCAAGACCAACCGCTCGATCCGCTCCACGATTGGCACCCGCTACCGCGCCGGTCCCTACCAGAGCCTGAGCGTGGCCTATCGCCTGCAGCGCGACATCAGCGAACAACTGCAGCTGGGATGGCAGTGGCCTTTGAGCGGCCCGAGCAATGCGCCCAAGGGCGAAGCCCGGCGCTGGTACAGCGTGGGCCGCCTGAACTACAGCCTGCAGGAGCGCAAGTTTGTCGATACGGTCGTGGGGCTGGAATACGACAGCTGCTGCTGGATCGGCCGGGTGGTGCTGGAGCGCCTGCAAAGCGGCCTGATCACCAGCGCCAACACGCGGCTGCTGTTCCAGGTGGAGTTTGTCGGCTTCTCGCGCCTGAGCCTGGGCTCCAGCCCGCTGGAGACCCTGCGGCGCAATGTGCCCGGCTACGAGCTGCTGCGCGAAGACGTACGCACCCCCAGCCGCTTCAGCCAGTACGACTGACCCCCTTTTGCCTTTTTGCCCTTTTTGGCCACGGCCCCGACCCACGCTTTTTGCACCATGTTCCGAGTCCCCTCCATGAAGCACCGCGTCCTTGCCCTCGGCCTGCTGGGCCTGGCCTCCACCCTGCCCCTGGGCAGCATGGCGCAAGGACTGCGCCCCAGCGGCACGCCTGGCTTGTCGGGCATGTCGCCCAGCGCCCGGATCGCGCCCCCGCCAGTCCCTGCAACGCCACCCGCGGGCCCGCGCCAGGCGGACCACATCGTCGCGGTGGTCAACAGCGAGCCCATCACCTTCCAGGAACTGCGCCGCCGCACCACACGCGCCGAGCAGCAACTGGCCCGCCAGGGCGGCGCTCGCCCCTCGCCCGAGCGCCTGGCCCGCGAAATGCTGGAGCGGATGATTCTGGAAAAAATCCAGCTGCAACGCGCTGCCGAAACCGGCCTGCGGGTGGACGATTTCTCGGTGGACCAGGCCGAGCAGAACGTGGCGCGGCAAAACGGCCTAAGCGTCGAGCAGCTGCGCCGCCGCCTGGGGGAGGATGGCCTGACGCCCGAGCAGTTCCGCGAAGAATTGCGCACCCAATTGCTGACGCAGCGCCTGCGCGAGCGCGAAGTGCAGCCCCGCGTGCGCGTGACGGATCTGGACATTGACCAGTTCCTGCAAGAGCAGGCACAGGCCGACCCTAGCCAGCGCCAACTCAACCTGGGCCATGTGCTGGTGCGCGTGCCCGAAAACGCCAGCCCCAAAACCGAGTCCGAGCAGCGCGCCAAGGTCGAGCGCGCGGTGGAGCGCCTGCGCGCCGGTGCCGACTTTGCCGCCGTGGCCCGCGAGTTCTCCGAAGCCGCCGAAGGCGTGCGCGGCGGCGAGCTGGGGCTGTTGCCCGTCAACCGCTATCCGGAATTGTTCGTACAAAGCACGGCCAGCACCCCGGTGGGCAGCTTTGTCGGACCCGTACGCTCGCCAGCGGGCTTTCACGTCCTGAAAGTGCTGGAGCGCGTGGACAACGCCCTACCCACGACCGTGGTGCAAAACCGTGCCCGCCACATCCTGCTGCGCACCGGCCCGCAAATGAGTGAAGCCACCGCCGCTGCCCGGCTGGAAGACTACCGCCGCCGCGTGCTGCGCGGCTTGGACGACTTTGCCGCCCTGGCGCGCGAGCACTCCCAAGACGGCAGCGCCAAGCAAGGCGGCGACCTGGGATGGGCCAGCCCCGGCCGCTACGTCCCCGAATTCGAGGAAGTGCTGGCCCGGCTAGAGCCCGGCGGCGTCAGCGAGCCCGTGGTCACCCGCTTTGGTGTGCACCTGATCCAGCTGCAGGAGCGCCGCGAAGCGCGCCTGACCCCGCGCGAGCAGCGCGACATGGTCCGCGACACTGTCCGCGAGCGCAAGTTCGAGGAAGCCTACGCCAGCTGGGCCCAGGAACTGCGTGCCCGCGCCTATGTGGAATACCGCGACGCCCCCGCGGAATAACGGAATCAACCGCCGACCCAGCCCCCCCTATGAAGCACATTGCCCGCAAGCGTTTTGGCCAGCATTTCCTGTCGGACGGCGCCATCATCGATGCCATCGTTCGCGCCATCGCCCCCGAGCCCGGCCAGCCCATGGTCGAGATCGGCCCCGGCCTGGCCGCGCTGACCCAGCCCCTGGTCGAGCGCCTGGGCCGCCTTACCGTGGTTGAGCTGGACCGCGACCTGGCCGCCCGCCTGCGCCTGCACGGCCAGCTGGATGTGGTCGAGTCCGACGTGCTGCGCGTGGACTTCCGCGCGCTGGCGCAGCGGCTGGACGTGCCCAAATTGCGGGTGGTGGGCAACCTGCCCTACAACATCTCCACGCCCATCCTGTTCCACCTGCTGAACTACGTCGATGTGGTACAGGACCAGCATTTCATGCTGCAAAAGGAAGTGATCGACCGGATGGTGGCCGAGCCCTCGACCTCCGATTACGGCCGCCTGTCGGTGATGCTGCAGTGGCGCTACGCGATGGAGAACATCCTGTTCGTGCCGCCCGAGAGCTTCGACCCGCCCCCGCGCGTGGACAGCGCCGTGGTGCGCATGGTGCCGCGCGAGGCACCCGCGCCGGTGAACGTCGCGTTGCTGGAAGAACTGGTGCAAGTCGCCTTCAGCCAGCGCCGCAAGCTGCTGCGCCACACCCTGGGCCGCTGGCTGGAAGAGCAAGGCCATGCCGGCACCTTCGACACCCAGCGCCGCGCCGAAGAAGTGCCCGTGGCCGAATACGTGGCGCTGGCTGCCCAGTTGTCGCTCTCAAAATAAGAGCTAGTACCGCTGGTATCCATTGGCCTGGAGGCCAATTTGGCATCAAACCCGGAGCAATCAGCCCTGCGCTGTGAGGGCAGCGCTCGGAGCTGCCACAGGCACCGCCCAGGCACTGGCGGTGACGGCCAAGATGGTGGCAATGCGGGTCAAAGGGCAAACAGACGCGGTACGGGAAAGCATGGAAACTCAAGCAACAACAAACAATGCCGCGCAGCATGCCGCCGGACCATGACGGCAGCGTGACACCCCCTGCGGCGGCGTGCAGCTGTCACACGGCCGTCACACCCAGCGCCAACACTGCGTGCCTGTGTTTTTCACCATGCAGTTTGTTGCCATGCCCTTTTGCTTTGCGCACCGCGCCCCTTTCCGCCCCCTGGCCGTCTCGGCCCTGTGTGCCCTGACCCTGGGCATGACCGCCTGCGGTGGCGGCGACGACAGCCCCAGCGTCAGCTTCAAGCCCATCGAGCTGAACATTGCCCATATCAACGATCACCACTCGCAGCTGGAGCCCTTTGCCAACACCGAGCTGACGCTGGGCGGCGTGCCCACGCAAGTGGATCTGGGCGGCTTTGCGCGCCAGACCGCCGTGTTCAAGTCCCTGGCCGGCACGCCCAACCTGCTCAAACTGCACGCGGGTGATGCCATCACCGGCACGCTCTACTACACCTTCTTCAAGGGCGAGGCCGACGCGAAGATGATGAACAGCATCTGCTTTGATGCCTTCGTGCCCGGCAACCACGAGTTCGACGACGGCGACAACGTGCTCAAGGGCTTCCTGGACGCGCTGGCGGCCCCAGCCAACGGCGGCGGCAGCGCCTGCAAGACGGCCACCGTGGCCGCCAACATCGCTCCCCAGGCCGGCACCGCGCTGGCCCCCACCGGCGTCACCCCCTACCTGCAGCCCTACACCATCAAAAAGATCGATGGCGTGGACGTGGGCATCGTCGGCCTGTCGCCCGGCGCCAAGATCACGAACTCCTCGCGCCCGCTGGCCACCACCCAGTTCCTGGACGACGTCACTTCCGCGCAAAAGGCGATTGACGAGCTCAAGGCCAAGGGCGTGCGCCACATCGTGCTGCTGTCGCACCTGGGTTACGACGCCGACAAGGCCATCGCGCCCAAGCTCAGCGATGTGGACGTGATCATCGGCGGCGACTCGCACAGCCTGCTGGGTGACTTCAAGTCCGTGGGCCTGAATACCAGCTCCGGCGACTACCCCACCCTCGTCAAGAACAAGTCCGGCGAAACCGTCTGTATCGGCCAGGCCTGGGAATACGCCAAGGCCTACGGCCTGATGAACGTGAAGTTCAACGATCAGGGCGCCGTGACCCAGTGCGGCGGCCAGGCCAAGCTGGTGATTGGCGACAACTTCAAACGCAAGGACAGCGCCGGGGTCTGGCAACCGCTGCTGGACGCCGACCGCCAGGCGCTAAGCACCCAGCTGGCGCAGGTCTCGGCCGTCAAGATCACCACCACCGATGTGGCGGCTGCACAGACCCTGTCGGGCTACACCAGCCAGGTTGCTGCGCAAAAGGCCATCCCGATCGGCCAGGCCACCGAGTCCCTGTGCCTGGTGCGCATGCCCGGCGAGAGCACCAACCGCAGCAGCGGCGTGGCCGGTTGCGAAACCGCCAACACCCTGGCCCGCGGCAGCGATGCCGCCCAGGTGGTGGCTGAGGCCTTCCTGCGCGCCAGCAAGCGCGCCGATGTGGCACTGCAAAACGCCGGCGGCGTGCGCGTGCCGGTCGCGGCAGGTCAGCTCAGCATGAACACCGCGTTCACGCTGCTGCCCTTCACCAATGTGCTGGTCGAGATGAACCTGACCGGCGCCCAGCTCGTCGCCGCGCTGGAAGACGCCACCGCCAATCACCTGGACAAGGCCCAGTCCAGCGGCTCGCACCCCTACGCCGCCGGCCTGCGCTGGGATCTGGACATGAGCAAGCCCGCCGGCCAGCGTTTCAGCAATGTGCAGGTCAAGAACAAGGCCACCGGCGCCTGGTCGGCCATCGACCCGGCCAAGACCTATGTGCTGGTGACCAACGACTTCATCGCCGCTGGCCAGGACGGCTACGCCACGCTGGGCACCGTCTATAAGACCGGCGCCTACGTGAACACCTACCTGCTCTACACCCAGAGCTTTGTGGACTATGTGCAGGCCAAGGGCACCGTCAGCCGTCCCGCAGCCGGTGACTACTCCCATCAAAAGGTGGTCAGCAAGGCCGGCGTAGCCCTGCCCTGAATGACTGCCACCTTTGACAGGCCACGATGAGTTGGCAAGACGAAGCGCCCCGCTCCGAGCGGGGCACTTTTTTCAGCCGCACCTATTGCTGGATCCCCGTGGGGTGGATTCAGAAAATGCTGAAGATCCGCTCCACCTACGAAGAGCGGGTGGACTCAGGGCTTCCTGGCGCCGCTGCGGTTCATGCCACGCAGCCAGCCCACCAGCCCACCGTGCTGGTGGCGGACAAAGCCGTCAGGATCAGGCCTGCGGAAAACTCCTGATTTCATAGCACATACCGCTGGATTCCATTGGTCTAGCGCCTAAAAAGGCCAGAAATTCCCCCCTGGCTGCTGCGGCATACTGCGCGGCATGACCGCCCTGTCCTGCCCTGCCCTTGACCCCGTTCCCCACACCCGACGGCCCGCCTGGGCTGCCGCGCTGCTGACCGCAGCCAGCCTGGTGCTGTCCGCCTGCGCACCCTGGGTGGCCGCGCCGCCGCGCACCGAGCCGCCCCGCGCCGAAGCGACCACTGCCGCCTTCACCCTGCACATCGCCCATATCAACGACCACCATTCGCAGCTGGCGCCGTTGGCGAACACCGAGCTGACCCTGGGCGGCGTGCCCACGCGGGTGGAACTGGGCGGCTTTGCGCGGCAGGTGACGGCCTTCAACGCCCTGGCGGGCACGCCCAACCTGCTGAAGCTGCACGCGGGCGACGCGATCACCGGCACGCTGTACTACACCTTCTTCCAAGGCGAGGCCGATGCGCGGCTGATGAACCGCATCTGCTTTGACGCCTTCATTCCCGGTAACCACGAATTTGACGACGGCGATGCCGCCTTGCGCCGCCTGCTGGACGCCCTGGCCGACCCCGCGCACCGGGGCGACTGCCCGGGCACGCCCACGCTGTCGGCCAACATCGAACCTGCGCCCGGCACGCCGCTGGCACCCCAAGGCCAGCCGCCGCTGCTGCAACCCTGGACCGTGCGCAATGTGGGCGGCGAGCGGGTGGGCCTGGTCGGCGTGACCACTACCGGCAAGCTGGCCAGCTCCTCACGCCCGCTGCCCAGCACCCGCCTGCGCCCCGAGGCCGAAGCCGCCCAGGCCGCCATCGATGCGCTGCAGGCCCAGGGCGTGCGCCACATCGTGCTGCTGAGCCATATCGGCCACGACAACGACCGGGCCCTGGCCGCCCAGCTGCGCGGGGTGGACGTGGTGATCGGCGGCGACTCGCACACCCTGCTGGGGGACTTTGGCACGTTCGGCCTGCGCAGCGCCGGCCCCTACCCCACGGTGGCCACCAACCGCGACGGCGACCCGGTCTGCATCGGCCAGGCCTGGGAATACGCCAAGGCCTACGGGCTGATGCGCATCGCGTTCGACGCCCAAGGCCGGGTGACACACTGCGGCGGCCAGGCCCGGCTGGTGGTGGGCGAGGACTTTCAGCGCCAGGACGCAAGCGGCCAATGGCGGGCCCTGCCCAAAGCCGAGGCGCGCGCGCTGGCCGCCCAATTGAGCACCCAACTGACCACGCCCAGCGCTGGCGACGCCGCCATCCACCCCACCCAACCCGACCCAGAGGCCGCCAAGCTCCTGGCTGACTACACCCGCAAGGTGGTTGCGCAAAAGGCCCGGCCCATCGGCCAGGCGCCCGAGGCGCTGTGCCTGGTGCGTGTGCCTGGCGAAGCCACTCCACGCAGCGGCGGCACCCCAGGCTGCGAGGCGGCCAACCACCTAGCGCGCGGCAGCGACGTGGCCCAAGTGGTGGCCGAGGCCTTCCTGCGCGGCAGCCCACGCGCGGACTTCGCGCTGCAGAACGCAGGCGGCGTGCGCGTGCCCGTGCCGGCAGGCCCCTTGAGCATGGACACTGCCTTCACGCTGCTGCCCTTCACCAACACCCTGCTGGAATTCGAGATCACCGGCGCGGAGATGGCCGCCGTGCTCGAAGACGCGGTGGCCCGCCACCTGGACAGCGCCATCCCTTCCGACGGCGGCCATCCCTACGCCGCCGGCCTGCGCTGGACGCTGGACATGCGCCAGCCCCGGGGTCAGCGCTTCCAGCAGTTCGAAGTGCGCGACAAGGCTACCGGCCGCTGGCAGCCGCTGCAGCCCGATCGGACCTATGTGCTGGTCACGCACGACTTCATCGGGTCGGGCAAGGACGGCTACGACCGCCTGGGCCGGCTCTACGACGCAGGCCGCTATGTGAACACCTACCGCCTCTACACCCAGACCCTGGTGGACCATCTCCAGGCCCTGGGCGGCGTGCTACGCCGCCCCGCCCCCGGCGACTACGCCCACCAGCGCGTGGTGACCCGGGCGGGAGTGGTGTTGCAGTGAGGCCTGCAAAATAGTATCGTTGGCAATACTATTTTGATACTGAATTCATGAACACCGCCACCAAACTGCTGGAGGCCATGCGCAACAACCCGCGCGACTGGCGGATTGAGCAACTGCAAACGCTGGCCCGCCAGTTCGGCCTGGCAGTGCGCTCCGAAGGCGGCAGCCACCATGTGTTTTCGCATGAAGCGGTGGCAGACGTTCTGAGCGTTCCGGCGCACCGACCGATCAAGCCGGTGTATGTGCGTCGGTTCGTGGCGCTGATCGATCAAGTGAAGGAATCGCAGGCATGAGCGAGATCAAGAACATCCCCCGCATCGTTCCACCGTGGCCGTTCGAGGCTTACGCGCACATCATCAGCCCGCTTTCCGAGGAGGATGGGGGCGGCTACCTGATCACCTTCCCCGACCTTCCCGGCTGCATGGCCGATGGCGAGACTGAGGCCGAAGCCGTGGCCAACGGGCGGGATGCGTTTGTGGCCGTGGTCTCGGCGCTGGCCGATATGGGGCGCGACATTCCTGCCCCCTCGTTCATCCCAGAAGACGCCACCGCGCCCAGTGCGTCGGGCAAGTTTGTCGCTCGGGTGCCGAAATCCATCCACGCCAGGCTCACGACCCGCGCCAAGGCCGAGGGTGTCTCACTGAACACGCTGGTGCTAACGCTGATCGCCGAAGGCTTGGGCCGGCGCGAAAGCCACGCATAGGTCGTGACGCCACAGCCCCTACTTGGTGGCCAGCCCCGCGTGGTGCCCCCGGGTGAAGGCCTCTTCAAAGACCGAATAGCCCGACCAGTCAGCATGGGCGAAGCGCAGGCGGGCGGTGGCGGGGGGCGCGGCCAGCGCAATTCGCTCTCCATTTGATAGCACGTACCGCTCGTATTTATTGGCCTGCAGGCCGATTTGGCTTAAAAACCCCAGTTGCCCGGGCCGGGGCTGGGCCATGGCGTGGCCGTGGCGGATGACGGCGACTTGCCGCAGGCGCTCGCGCAGGTCGGGATGGGCGGGGGCCAGTGCGGCGAGCAGCGCCTCGGCCCAGTGGGTCCAGGGGCAGGACAGCAGCTGCGCGCGGGCATCGGGCAGGTCGCCCAGGGCCTGGTAGTAGCTGAGCACCGTGGGCGCGGTGGCCAGGGCGCGAGGATCCAGGCGCTGGTGGCCAGCATCGACGTAGCCCAGCCCGCCAGGCGTGGGGTCGGCATAGAGCACGTTGTCCCAGGCCGGGGCGGCGCCGGGGCGGTCCTGCAGCGGGCCGTCCAGGTGCAGGTGGGTGACCAGCCAGGGCGACCAAGCCAGGCGGGCCGCGGCTGCGCGCAAAAAATCGGGCGGGTTCTGCACCACGCGCGCGGCGACAAAGACCGGCAGCGCGACGATGGCGTGCGCGGCCTCCCAGCGCTCGACCTGGCCGGTGGCGTGGTCCAGGGCATCCACGGTCACGCCGTGGCGGCCTTCGGCAATGCGCCAGACGCTGCGGCCCAGGTGCATCTGGCCCCGTTCGTACAGCGGCGCGGCCAGGCGCTCGGCCAGCCAGCCATTGCCTTCGGGCCAGGTCAGGACCGCATCGCGCTCGGTGTCCTGCGGGCCTTCGCCCGGCGCCTGAAAGCCATGGCGGCTGGCAAAGTAATGCAGGCCGGCCCAGGCCGAGACCTGGGCGCTGCCGGCGCCGTAGTCGTCGCGGCAGGCGTAGTCCAGGTACCAGCGCAGGTGGCGGTCATTCAGGCCCTCCTGGTCCAGCCAGGTGGCGAAAGTCTGGGCGTCCAGCGCCAAATGCAGCGGCGTCGGTCTCTGGCCGCGTCCCCAGGCGCGGCAGACGGGCAGCACAAAGGGCGCGGCGCGGCCGATCTCGGCGACGCGGGCGGCAAAGCGCTGGTATTGGGCCAGCGTGGCGGGGCCCACGCCTTCGATGGGTAAGAGGCCGTCCTGCCAATGGCCGTCAAAAAACAGGCGCTCCTGCGGGCTGTGGCAAAGGTGGCGCTCGTCGTAGCGCCAGCGACCCGCGACGCGCTGGCGCAGGCCCAGTTCTTCCAGCCAGTCCTGCACCTCGGGGGCGGCATCGCCGGGCACGGGCAGGTAATGCGCGGCAAACGGGCAGGACAGCCCGCCCACCTGGGTGCCCCGGCTGTTGCCGCCGGGCATGTCGGCCAGCTCCAGCAAGGCGATGTCATCCACCCCTCGCAAGCGCAGCGCCCGCGCGGCGGCCAGGCCGGCCACGCCAGCGCCCACGATCAGGACGCGGGCACGGCGGCTGCGGTCAGCTGTGGGCAGGTCGCCGCGCGCCAGCCGATCACGCAGCGCATGGCCACGTTCCAGGGCCTGGTCTTCGTGAAAGCCCCCGCGCAGCGGGCGCGGGGTGGGCGTGCAGGCGGCCCCCCCCCCCGCGCCGGTCAGCGTCGCCAGGAAATCACGGCGCGAGGGGGCGATCAATCCGCCCACTGCTCCCGGATCGCGTGCAACTCGGGCTCCAGCGCCAGAAACAGGGGCACCAGCGTGGGGTCGAAATGCTTGCCTGCCTGGGCCTCGATGTGGCTGAGGGCGTCGGCCACCGTCCAGGCTTGCTTGTAGGGGCGCACGGTGGTCAGTGCATCAAACACATCGGCCAACGCAACGATGCGCCCCTCGATGGGAATGGCCTCGCCCGCGAGGCCATAGGGATAACCGGTGCCGTCCCATTTCTCGTGGTGGGTGAGCGCGATGACGCGGGCCAGCTGGAGCACGCCCGAAGGGTGCTCGCCGATGATCGTTGCGCCGATTTCAGGGTGGCGGCGCATGGTTTCCCACTCTGCGTCATCGAACTTCCCAGGCTTGAGCAGGATGTGGTCCGGAATGCCGATCTTGCCCACGTCGTGCATGGGCGCGGCGTTGAGCAGGTCCTCCGCACGGGCCACTTCAAAGCCCGCAGCACGGGCCAGGTGTTGCGCAAAATAGCTCATGCGGATGACGTGCATGCCGGTCTCGTTGTCGCGGTATTCCGCCGCGCGCCCGAGGGTGCGGATGATCTGCAGCCGGGTGTTGCGCAGCTCGGTGGCGCTGACCAGCGACAGATGGGTTTTCACCCGCGCCCGCACGATGGGCGGGCTGACCGGTTTGGTGATGTAGTCCACCGCGCCCACTTCAAAGCCCAGCGCCTCGTCCCGGGTATCGCTGAGCGCAGTGACAAAAATCAGTGGGATGCCCGCCGTTTGCGGATCCTGCTTGAGGGTTCGGCAGACCTCGTAGCCGTCCATGCCCGGCATCATGATGTCCTGGAGGATCAAATCCGGACGCTGCTGGCGGGCAATCTGCAGGGCACGGGGGCCGTCGGTGGCGATCAAGAGGCGGTAGTCGGCCTGCAGGATATGGCGCAGCACCTGCAGGTTCGTGACCTGGTCATCCACCAACAGGATGCGGGGCCGGGTGTCGGGAAGAGGGGCGTTCATGGCGTGGTCTCATAAGCATCGCCCAACCATTGGGCGGGCAAATCAGGTAGGCGCTATTGCGCCGGGTCAAAGTCCAAGGCATTCAGGGCGACAAGGCCGTGACGGGATCACAGGCTGAGCAACAAATCCGGGGGGCATTGTGACCAAAAAACGGGAGGACCGGTCCAGCCCCCACTCAAGGCCCGGACTCTCCCCACTCCTGGGCATAGACCTGCACCAGCGCCTGGTTGGACAGCCGATTGACCTGCGCCGGTACCCGCGCCATGTCGGGGGGGAAGTCAAACAGCGTGGGTAGGGTGGCCGCATCCAGAAACCGCAGCCCTGGCGGCAAGGCCTCGGGCACCGGTACCCGCCAGGGCCGGCGGCTGGCCAGCACAAAGCCCCATTCGCCAAAACTGGGCACATGCGCGTGGTAGGGCGCGGTGCGCAGGCCCACGGATTCGAGGGTCTGCACTACGGTCCAGAAGCTCTGGCGCGCCACCAGCGGCGAGGTGGTCTGCACCACCGCGTAGCCGCTGGCCGCCAGGCGCTGGTCCAGCAGCGCATAAAAGCTATTCGTATAGAGCTTGCCAATCGCAAAATTGGTCGGGTCGGGAAAGTCCACCACGATCACATCAAAGGTGTCGTCCGGCCCCGCCGCATCTTGCAGCCACTGGAAGGCATCGATGTTCACCACCCGCAGCTTGGGCGAATGCAGCGCCTGGCCGTTGAGCCGCGCCAGCGTGGGGTGCTCGGCAAACAACCTGGTCATGGCCGGGTCCAGCTCGACCAGCGTGACCGATTCCACGCTGGGGTATTTGAGGATTTCGCGCACGGCCATGCCATCACCGCCGCCCAGCACAGCCACCCGCCTGGGGGCACCGTGCGCGGCCATCGCCGGGTGGACCAGGGCCTCGTGGTAGCGGTACTCGTCGCGCTCGGCAAACTGCAGGTTGCCGTTCAGGTACAGCCGGTGGCCCGCCCGCCCCGCGGTCACCACGATGCGCTGGTAGGGCGAGCTGGCGGTGAAGACGATGCGGTCCTGGTAGAACTTGTCCTCGGCAAAGCGGGTGAGTTCCTCCGCCCCGCCCATCCCGGCCAGCAGCACCCCCAGCACCCCAGCGCAGGCCAGCAAATGCGCGCCCCGGTGGCGCAGCTCATGCCGGAACAGCCACACCGCCCACAGCGCCACCGCCGCGTTCATCAGCCCAAACAGCAGCCCCGTGCGCACCAGCCCCAGGTGCGGCACCAGCAACAGCGGAAACGCCAGCGACACCGCCAGCGCCCCCAGATAGTCAAAGGTGAGCACCTGCGACACCAAATCCTTGAGCGCCACATTGCGCTTCAAAATCCGCATGACCAGCGGAATCTCCAGCCCCACCAGCGTGCCCACCAGCAGCACCATGCTGTAGAGCAGAAACCGGAACGCCCCCGGCACATAGGCATGCGCTATAAAAAGCGTAGCTGGTAGCGCACCACCCACCAGCGCCACGAGCAATTCGATGCGCAAAAAATGCGCCGGCAACTGCCGCTCAAAGTAGCGCGACAGCCAGGACCCCACGCCCATCGCGAACAGGTAGGTGCCAATCACGGTGCTGAACTGGAGCACCGAATCCCCCAGCAAATACGAGGCCAGCGCCCCCGCCGCCAGCTCGTACAGCAGCCCGCAAGCCGCCACCACGAACACGCTGGCCAGCAAGGCGATGTCGATGGGGCGGGGGGTGGATGGGGCAGCCAATGACAGCGTCATGCGGGCATGTGAAAGGGGGCCTGGCCTGCGCCAGGCCCTCAAAGATCGGTCGCCAGGGGCGGGGTATCGGGCACTTTGTCCAGCACGGCGAGGGCATCGGCGCTGGTGGTGGTCTGGGCCAACTCGCGCAGCCGGCCCATGTAAAGCATTTGCTCACGCATCAGCATGCCGTCATGGATCAGTTCGGCATACAGGCGGTTTTCGGACATGCCAAGCGCCTCGGCCAGACGCTTGGCGCGGGCACGTTCTTCGTCCTGGATTCTCAAGGGGAAAGAGGTCTTGCTCATGGGGTTCTCCTAATGCGTCAAGGACTGCAGCAATTGGCCCGGCGTACACACAGGCACTTGCGGAAAACGCAATTCCGCCCGAGCAAAGTCGGCGAGGTTGTGCGTCACGATGGTGCAAGGTGCCGCCGCCACGGCGATTTCCACCACAAAGTTATCGCCTTCGTCTTTCAGATTGGGGCGCCAAAGGTAGCGCACGCTGACCTCGCTGGCCTGGGCCACCAGATGGGCCAGCACCAACTCGATCTCGGCCCAGGTCAACCCGGTATTCGCCTGGATGTCCTGGCGGCTCAGCACATCGCGGTATTCGTACACCAGTTTGTGGTGAACCACCACGGGCAAATCGCCCTGCGAAGCCCGTCGAAGGATGGCATGGCTGGCCCCGTTTTTGGAGCGAAGGGCAGCCACGAGCACATTGGTGTCCAGCAAATAACGCATCTTGAGATGATATCTTTTTTGATATCAATCACCCCATGGTGCCAACCGCTCACGCACCCAGGCAAAGCCCAGGTGCTCCTGCTCCAGTCGCAGGTTTTCACGCAAGCGGTTGTCGCGCAGGTCGAGGTACAGGGCGCGCTCGGCTGGGGTCAGCCGCTGCAGATCGGCCTGCAGGGGTTTGTCTTCGCGGCCCCAGAAGGCGGCGTGGGCGTCCAGGGTGGCGCGGTCCATCAGCAAGGACTGGACCTGGCCAAAGTGGGCGCGCAGCTGGTCCAGGATGGCAAAGCCGTGCGTGTCGATGTCGCCCCAATAGTGCAAGGCGCAGTGCTCCAGCCAGCGGGCCTTGGCCAGGGCTTCCCAGCCATAGCCGGCGCCAAAAATGGCGATGGCGCCGGGCAGCTGGGGCAAGGCCAGGAAGTTGGTCTCGTTTTCGGTGATGAGCACCCGAGCCGGCGCGATGGCCAGGCGGCTGAAACTGTCAGCGTCCAGGGTGAGGTCCGGGCATTCGGTGCCGGCCAGCACCCGCATTGCGGGGTCCAGCAGGCGCAGGCGGATGCGCTGGGGCTTTTCGCGAAAGCCGTAGCGGGCGGCAAACTGCGCCATGCCAGTTTTGCTGGCATCGACCTGGTCTGCGGGCAGGGCCAGGTCGAGCAGTTCGGCCAGCACGGCGCGGTGGGCCTCGATGAACTTGCTGTGCACCCCAGGCACATCCACCTGCCGCAGGTAGATCCCCGGCTGGGGATGGGCCTTGCGCCAAGCCACCACGGCCAGCAGACGCGGCCATTCGTCCGCCAGCGCCAGGGCCTGCAAGGGGCGCTTTTCCAGCCAGGGCAACAGGCCGGGTTGCGCCTGCCGGGTTATGGCCACCTGGGCGGCAAACTGCTCTGCGTCCGTGCGCCTGCCCAGCCAGCGCAGGGCGTCTTCCCGCCGGTCCACCCAGACGCTGGCGGGCAGGCGCTGCAGACCCTGCACCCGGTGGCGCACCTCCTGCCATTCCATGCGCAAGAACGGTGCGCCGGCCAAGTCCGCCGCCCAGGGGCGCACCCGGTCAAAGCGCTCGGTGATGTCGGTGGATGTTGGCCCCCTGAGCGTCAGACGCAAGGGAAAGCGCGTCTGGCCGGTCACGGTGTCGCGCAGCAGCTCGCCCCGATCCCACAGGCGCTCCAGCTGGGCTTTGAGGTCCTTGGGGGTGGTCCAGCTCACGGCAGCGGCTCCGGTCCAGGCGTCGGGGTCGGGGTCACCTCATCCCGGGCTTTTTGCGTGCGGTAGTCCTCGATGGAGAGGTTGCGCAGCCGCGAAGACCGCCCGCCCTCGTTGTGCACGAACCCGACGCTGGCGACATAGGGCTCGATGATGTGGATTTTCTGCAGCGGCGTGACGATCAGCAGCTGCAGATTGAGCTGCTGGAACAGCCGCAAGCCGTATTGCGCGGATTCGTCCGAGCCCCGGCCAAACGCCTCGTCAATCACCACAAACCGGAAAGAGCGCGAGCGCACCGCGCCCCACTCCAGCCCGAACTGGTAGGCCAAGCTGGCGGCGAGGATGGTGTAGGCCAGCTTTTCTTTCTGACCGCCCGACTTGCCACCTGAATCCGAGTAATGCTCATGCTCGATGCCGTCTTCGCGCCAGCGCTCGCTGGCGGCAAACAGGAACCAGTTGCGCACGTCAGACACCTTGGCGGTCCAGCGGCGGTCTTGGTCGGACAGCCCCTCCCGGCCCCGGAAGCGGTCGATGATGGCCTTGACCTGCAGGAACTTGGCCTCGGAATACTGCGCGTCGTCGGAGCCGGTCAGCGCGCCCTCGGTGCAGGCGCGCAGCTCCTGCTGAAAATCGCGGATCTCGGCGTCGGGGCTGGCCTGCGACTCCAGCACGATGTAGCGCCCGGGGTTGTAATCGATTTCTGCCAGCGACTGGTTGATGCGCGCAATGCGCTCCTTGATGGTTTCGCGCTCACGCGCCAGCTGGGCGTTGAAGCTGGCGATCTCGTTGATGGTGTTGACGTTCAGCAGCTCCTTGAAGCGGGCCACAAAGCGCGGCAGGTCGTCGCGGTTGAGCTGCGCCAGCAGGCCCTCGTACTCGAAAAGCGCTTCCAGGCTGGCGTCGATCTCGGCGGTTTCCAGCTTGAACTGGTCCTTGAACGAGGCCATGGCCTTGATGAGCCTCTCGGCCAGGCGATTCACGTTCTTAGTTTCGTTGTCGATGCGCGATTGCAGCCAGCCGCGCACGTCCTGCTCGCGGTTGTCGCAGGACTCCACGCTCAGCTGGTGCGCCCCCAGGGCCTCGGCGCGCAAGGCGTCCAGGGTGGCCTCGGGCACCGGGCTGGCGGCGGACTCCTGCAGGAGCAAGGCCGTCTGTTCGTGCAGCGCCTGCGCATCGGCACGGCGCTGCTCCACCTTGGAGCGCTTGTCGCGGGTGGCGTGCAGCTCGGTTTCCGTATCCCGCAGGGTCTGCTGCCGTTCCCGCAAGCGTTCGTGCAGGGACTGCAGGACGTCGGAGGCCGCCTCCAAGGCGCGGCGCTCGTCCTCCAGGGCCGCGATCTCGGCCGCCACGCTGCCCCAGTCCAGCTCCTCGAAGTGGGTGAACTCCTCCAGGCGGGTCAAGGCATCGAGCCGCAGCTGCAGCGCCTTGCGTTCGGTGTCGATCTGGGCAATCTGGCTGGCCAACTCCGCCAGGCGGGCTTCGAGCTGGCGGCGCCGGGCCTGCAGCGCAGCGATCTTGGCGCTGTTGCTCCAGCCCAGCACGTAGCGGCTGCGGTCGTCGATGCGGTGGCGGTCGTCCTTCTCGTGGCGGCCGCTGGGGTCTTTGGTTTGGCCGGTGCGGGTGATGGCCCGGGCTTCGCGGCGAAACTGTTCCTGCGTGGCACAGCACGCCACATCAAAGCGGTGGGCCAGCTCGCGCTCCAGCCAGTCGTAATGCGGCGAATCGGGCTTGATGGCGAGCTTGCGTACCAGCGAATCGGGGTGCAGCTCCGGCAGTTCGGCGCTACGGCGGGGGCGCACATGAAAATAGACCAGCCGCCCGCGCAGGTGGCGGCCATCCACCCACTCGGCCACGGCCTTGTAGTGCGCATCCGGCACCAGCAGGGCCAGACCGAAACCGCGCAGCAGCCGTTCAGCCGCACCCTCCCAATCGCGCTCGTCTTCGCGCACCTGGATCAACTCGCCGGCGAACGGCATCTCGTCCACCGCCAGGCCGAGAGCCGCGCACAGCTGGTCGCGGATCTGGATCTGCTGGTCGTCGATGTTGCTGCGCCGCCGCTGGAGGCTGTCGATTTCCGCCGAGAGCTGCGCATGCTCTTGCCGGCCCTGGCGCAAGGTGACGCTGTGCTCGGTCAGGGTGTTTTGCAGATCGGCATCGCGCTGGTGGACGTCTTCGCGCCAGTCCTTGAACTGCGCCCGCTGCAGGGCAAAGCCGTCGTTGTCCGTGGCCGTGGCCTCGCCCAGCACGGCGGCCAGCTCGCCATGGCGCTGGGCCTTGGCCCTGCGCGCATCCCGCAGCAGCTCCTTCTTGCGGATGTCAGCGGCCAGCCGCTCCAGGCGGTCGCCCCCGTTGGCGCTGATCGCCTGCCGGAGTTCCGCGACCTGCTGGCCCTGCTCATCGCGCAGGGTGTCCAGCCGGCGCACCTGGCCATCGAGCTTGTCCCATTCGTCGGCCAACAGGCCCAGGCGCTTGTCCAGCAAGCCCAGCTTCAGGCGGGCGAAATGGCCGCGCAGTCCCTCGCGGGCATCGCGCAGGTGCTGCACTTGCGCCACCAGGGCACGGTGCCGCTGGCCATCGGCCACCAGGGGCGTCAGCAAATCGACCTGCTGCTGCGCCTTCAGGACCGACTGGTGGGCGCGGTTGAGGTCATCGAAATGGCCGATCAGCGCCTGGATGCGCGGGGCGACCTCAAAGGGCTCCAGCATGTGGCTGCGCACAAAGTCGGTCAGGTTGCCCACCGACTTCATCGACACCGTCTGGTGGAACAGCTCCAGCGCCTGGTCGTTCTCGATGCCAAAGCGCCGGCGGAACCACGCCGCGTACGGCGGAAAGCTGTCGTGCAGTTCCGCCCCCGCGCCGCGCAGCTTCTTGCGCAGACCGGCGATGTCGCTGCCAAAGTGGGAAAAGTCCGTCGCGATCGACAGGTCGCGCTCCGCCCCCAAGAACAAGCGGGCCGGCTGGCCCTGCGCGTCCTTCATCCAGAACACCTGCGCCAGGCTCACCGTCTGGCCATAGCCAGCGTTGTGAAAGACGCCCAGGACCACGGAATAGCTGTGCTGGTCGCGCAAGGACACCGGCTTGGCGGCCCCCGTGACCTCGTTGCGCTCGGATTTGTAATGCCCCAGCACATACGAGCGCAGGCTGCGCTCCTTGCTGTCCGCCCCGGCGGCCTTGTTGTAGGCAATGCGCTGGGCCGGCACCAGCAGCGTGGTGATGGCGTCCACCAGCGTGGACTTGCCCGAGCCGATGTCGCCGGTGAGCAGGCCGTTCTTGCCGTCGAGCTGCAGCGTCCAGACCCGGCCATCGAAGGTGCCCCAGTTGAAGACCTCCAGGCGCATCAGGCGAAAGCCCGACAGCGTGTCGTCCGCCGCGAAATCCAGTTCAAGGGAGGGTTCAGTCATCGTTGGGCTCCTTGAGGGTGTCCTTGGCGGTGTCCGCGCCGGACAAGGTGGTCTGGTAGGCGGCCAGGCGGGCATCGAAATCGGCCAGCCACTGCGCATCGACAAAGGCCCGCAGGATGCGGCGCACCTCGTAGCTGGGCGGTCCGGCCGCAGCACCGCTGGCGGGCTTGAGCTTGTGCAAAAAGCCCAGGTCCACGACCTTGTTGATCGTGGTTTCGACCTGGTCGATCAGCTTCGCCTCGTTGGGCCCTTCGGGCAGGAACACCCGGACCAGCTCCACCAACTCGTCGCGTGAGAGCACCAGACGGGTGTCGCCGCCACCGGCATCGAATTCGGCCAGCTTCTTGCGCAGCAAGGCCAGCATCAGACTGACGGGAAACGACAAGGGCCGGCGCGCGATCAGGCGGGGCAGCTTGGGTGCAGGATCGTCATCGCTGGGCTCCGGACGGCTTTTGAGGAAGGCATAGCCCTCGGCCTCGTCCAGCACCAGTTCGAGGTTGAGCACCGCCACCTGGTCGCGCACGCGGGCTTGCAGGTTCAGCAGGTGGGCCCATTGGCGCTCATCTTGTTCGCGGTACTGCACGCCTTTGAGCAGGCCGATCAGCAGGCTGGACAAATCGGGGGCGGCCGCTGAGGCTGTCGGGATCACGGGGCTGGCAAGGTCTGGTTCCATGGTCGTTGTGTTGGTGTGTCAGGAAAAGCCGGTGGCGCTTTAGCGGGTGAAAAGCACCCGGGGCAGGCGCGCGGTGCGGGTGATGGGCTCGCCCTGGAGCGTCTGGGCCTGCCACGCGATGGGCTCGGGCGTGTGCTCGTCCACTGCCATGCGAAAGCCCTCGCTGCCCAGCTGCAGGTAGGCCACCAGTTCCGCCAGCCCCTGCTGCAAGGGCTGGGTCTGGACCAGCTCGTGCAGGGTGATTTGCGCCTTGTCCTGCAGGGCGTGGCGCAGGTGGCGGGTCAGCCGGGCCTTGTCCACCACCACCTGGTCGAACAGGGCCGAGGGGTCGATGTCCTCGTCGCCCGCCTGCACCGCGACCTGGGCGATGAGGGGTTTGGTGGCCGGCGTGAACAGGGGCCGCTCCATCGGCAGGTCGATGTCGGCGCGGGCTTCTTCCAGCTCCATCACCGTGCCCGTGGGTGGGCTCTGGCGCAGGGCCAGGGCCTTGCTCTCGATGCCGTGCAGGATGTCCATGATGCGGCGGTTTTCCAGCCAGGCCTGGTCGTCCAGAAAGCGGCGCAACTGCTGCGACAGGCTGGCCACGGTGCGCTGGGTGTGCTCGCCAGCCTCCATCCAGTCGTGGTGCACCCGGCGCAAGCGGGCATCGGGCTGCAGGGCTGCCACGGCGGGCAAGCCCAGCACACGGTCCAGCAGCGCGGTCAACTCCTCCTGCCGGCGGCTGGACAACAAAAAGTCCCAGAACGCGCGAAAGCTCTTGCCCTGGTCCGAGTCGGCAATCGCATCGCGCTCGCCCATGATCTGCTCCAGCAAGGCGCCCTTGCTGCCGTCCCACAGCGCAATGCGCTCGCGCACGCGCCGGTCCAGGCGGCGAAAGTTGTGCTCCACCTCACGAAAGTCCGCCAGCAGCTCGCGGGCGCCCTGCGTGAATTGCTGAAACCGGTCTTTGAGGGCCGTGTCGTCCAGCAAGGGCACATCCCCCGCAGACACGCGCGCGATCTCGGCGTCGATCTCCTCGCGCTTGCGCTGCAGCTCAGCGATGCGCTTGGCCGGGTCGGCCTCGCTGCCCTCGCGCATTTGCTGCAGCAGATCGAACAGGGTCAGCAGGCGGGATTCGGTGCCCACGAATTGCCGCTCCGACAACTGCACCAGCCAGGCAATCGCCTTCTCGGTGGCCGGGGTCAGGTCGAATTGCGCCTCGTCCGTGCCCGGCTTGTAGAACTTGCGCAACCAGCCTTTGTCGGCCGCCGCCCAGTCGTTCAGGTAGGCCAGCGCGGACTTCGGAAAGGCCGCTTCGCCCAGTTGCAGGCGCAGGGCATACAGCTGGTCCTCCAGCAGCTCGGCCAGGTCGGCAGCGGCCATGACGCGCACATTCGGCTCCACAAAGGTGCGCTGCAAAAAACTGGCCACCAGCGGGGCGTGGTCCGAACGCAGCAGCCGCCAGGCGGGGTGGTGGGCGCGCAGGGCGTCCAGGGTGAAGTAATCCAGGCTCATGTCAGCAACGGCTCCATCTGCATCCCACCTCACCCCCCATGAATCGCCGCCGCCACGATCAAACTGATGCCCAGGCACATGGCCGCGACGACGACGGCCAGGGCGCGGTTTTGTTTTTCGACGATCTCGCGCCAGAGGTCGTAGGGCGTGAGCTTGTCGATGACGATGAAGCACAGCAGGAATACCACCACGCCAATCAGCGCGTAGAGGATGGAGCCAAAAAATGCGGCGGGCCGCAGCCATTCGAGGGCCATGGGATGTCCTTTCAAACAGGGGATGCGAAGAAGGGAGGACAGCGCAATGTCATTTGTGGCTGCCCCCGCTGGAATAGCCGCCGTACGAGCCGCCCGCGCTGCGCAGGCCGCTGCCCGAGCTGCCGGGCGTGTCGCTGAACACCACCAGCAAAAAGACCAGCAGGAACAACAACAGCACGACGACAAGCACACCCCGGCCCGAGGCCAGCGCGACCGGGGCAGCATCCTGGCGGCGCAACAGGTCTTGCTGGTCCTGCAGGCCAAAGGCCTGGGCGACGACGGCGCTGTCCAGCCGGTCGCCGCTGGACCAGGTGATTTCTGCGCCGCTCTGCTCCATGCTGAGCAGGCCGCGGGCCTGGGCAAAGTCGCGGTTGAAGGTGGTCTGGCCGCGCTCCACGGGCCAATAGAACTCGCCCAGCACATAGTCGGTCTCGGCCTGGTACTGGTAGAGCAAGGGGTAGGTCTTGCCCAGGTAGCTGGCGCTCTGGCCGTTGGCGGCCAGTCGCGGGGCGCCGGTGGTGGGACGCACCAGGCTCCAGCCGTCCTCGGCATCGACCAGGAAGGCGAAGCCCCGCTGGCGGTGGTAGAGCAGGTATTCGCTCCAGCCAAAGTGTTCGTCCTCGCCCGGGGCCACGCCCATGCGGTGCTGAAAGCCCACCACCTGCCAGTCCACCCCCTGCAGCTTGCCGGTGCGGCCCAGCGCAATCAGGGGCTGGATGGGCTCGTCCTGCAGCGCGTGGCGCAGTTCGCCACCCAGGCCGTGGTGGATGTCAATCAGGCTGCGGCAGGCGGGGCAGGTCAGGCTTTGGGTGGTCTCCAGCCGCACGGGCACCGGGGCGCCGCAGTGCGGGCAGTTGAACTGGCGACCCTGTTCGTGCTTGACAGATTCGTCCTTCAGGCCCTGCAGTTGCAGGTCTTCCAGGCGCACGGCGCGGCCGCGCTCGACCTGGGATGGCTGGCGGCTGTGGTCGATGGAGAGCACCTCGCCGTCTTCGCTGCGCAGCTCGACCACGGTGAAGGGCTGGCCCAGCGGCGGCAGCTTGGGCAGCTCGCCCTCGGCGGCGATCAGCTGGGCCTGCAGGTTGGCGGCGACGGTGTAAGGCTGGCCGTCGATGGCGGTGGTGACGCCCAGGCGCAAGAATTTGGGGTCGGGAAGTTCCCGCTGCGGTGTGAATGGGAGGGTGAAGACATAGGCGCCGTTGTCCTCGCCCAGCGTGGCCAGGCGGCCGTCCTGCAGGAAGGCAGCCCACTCGGTCCAGCGCCCGACCTCGCCCTGGAACTGCAGCCGGCCGATCAGCGTGAAGGGCCAGCTTTGGCCGTCCAGCGCGATGCGTCCGCTGGCGTGCAACTGCAGCGGGCTGTGGTCGTCGAACAGCTCGGCCATCTTGCCCAGGCGCTGCAGCACCTCGCCCTGGCGCACCACCGTGCTCTGGCAGTAGGCGCAGACGGCGTGGGTGGACTGGGCGCTGTGGAACTCCACCGGCGCCCCGCAGCCGGGACAGGGGGCGCGGTAGTGGCGCTGGGCAGGGGACGAAGCCATCGGGGCAGAACTTTGGGTCTTTTTGGCTTCTAGGCCAATAGATACCAGCGGTACTAGCTCTTATTTCAGGAGCAAAATTTCTGCCTCAGACCAGCTTTTTGAGCAGCTCCGCCTTCTTGGCGCTGAATTCGTCCTCGGTCAGGATGCCCTTGGCCTTGAGGTCGGCCAGCTTTTCCAAGGTGGCCATCACCTCGTCGGGCTTCATGCCTGCAGGGGCCGGGGCGGGAGCGGCGGGGGCTGCAGACGCTTGCAAACCCGCCTGCAGATTCTGCGCCAGCACCTGTCCCAGCGCCACGCCAGCGCCCAGGCCCATGGCATCGCCCGCCACGCCGCCGCCTTGGGCTGCGCCTGCGGCCAGTTGGGGGATGGCCTGCGCGGTCTGGTATTGCATAAAAGCACCCAGGTCCTTGCCGACCATGCCCATGCCGATCTTCTGGTCCAGCACTTTTTGCAGTTCTTCGGGCAGGGACAGGTTCTGCACCGTGATGCCTTCGAGCTGCA